>JBAXTC010000214.1:0-10511 GCA_037130375.1 Verrucomicrobiota bacterium
TGAAATCCGTGGTTCTCCTCTCGTTCCCCTCAGAGCGGGAATATGACCACGGATTGCACGGATGGCACGGATGGGGCAATATTTGTTATCCCTGTTATCCTAGAAATCCGTGGTTCCAACTGCTGTTTTTAGGTTTGATTCCCATGAAATCGCAGGCTTCGACCAATTCTGTCTTGCGCCCCTGTCCTCGCTCCGAAAAATCTAAGATGCGCACCTCAGCAAATAACGCGAAAAAAAGCGTTCGACAACTGGAACGGCCCTGCATACCGTTCCCCGCTAGACAAATCAAATAGAAAGGCCATACTCCATGAAGTGCGCAGCGTCAAAACATAGATATCTATCCGTTCCAAAACGAAGCACCTGGGTGACCCGGGTGGCGAGCATCGGCATGGTCTTGGGAATATGGTTGGGATGCTCTTGGGATGGGTATGCCTATAAATTCGCCGCTTTTGGCGATGTCCGCGGTAAAGGAACCAATAGCCCAGCCTATCCGATCGTTTCGGTGCCTGTGATGCAAGCCTTTGCTCGGGCCGTGCAGGCCGATGGTGTGGATTTCGTGGTCGTCAATGGCGACCTGATAACCGGACAAGTCGCGTGGAGTGATACGAACATGACCTTGACGGAAATGTTGGGGATTTGGACCAACACGATGACGGAGTTCACCAGTCGTGGCATAGCCGTGTATTCGATGAGGGGCAATCACGAGCTTTATTGGATGACCAATGGACCGGACCCCGCGCAAGCATGGACGGAAACCGTGGGGCAATATTTGCCCCAGAATGGCCCCCAGGGCGAGCAAGGTTTCACCTATGGCTTTACCCACAGCAATACGCTTTTCCTGTGCGTGGATGAATACGGCGGAACCACCAGCCATTGGTGGAAACCTTATCCAAAAGTCAACACGGTTTGGCTGGAGCAGCAACTTAAGACCAACACCCAAAAGCATGTGTTTGTTTTTGGACACGAGCCTTGTTTCCAGATGGTAATGTCCTGTTTGTCAGCGGAAACCAATTCCCGAACCGCCTTTTGGAACTGCATGAGCACCAATGGAGTTCGGCTTTATTTCTGCGGTCACGATCATTTCTACGGGCGCGCCCAAGCCAGCATCAGCAATTCGCCGCCGATGCAACAAATGGTCGTCGGAGGTTGCACCTTCGATCTCATGAGTTGGCCTGGCTATTATCCCGAGCAGGGGCGTAACGGCGTAAGCATTCAAACCGAAGCCTATTTCGGCCTCGAGGAGTCGCAGTGTTTTTATCGCTTGCTCTCCACCAGCACAAATGTCGTTGCCACTGGTCTTACCCCTCAAGGCTATCTGCTGTGGACCAATGGTGGCGCGGCGGAGGATCTGGTGGTGGTTAGAAAGCTCGATTTTCAGTTTCCCGATTGGACTGTTTGTCTGCGCCGACCCGCTCCAACAAATGGGCTGCCGATTAAAATCGCCAACCTGCAACCCACCTATGGCTATGTCTTAATGGAGGTCAACGGCGCGCAAGTTCATGGTTGTTACAAAACTTCGCATGATATGCAGAACTGGGAGGCAACCGACCAGTTCTCCTACGAGGTTCCCTAACCCTCCCCCAAGCGGCGCTTGACGCCACCCAACTAACGAAGCGGTTCGCAGACCGACCCGCGTGGGCCGGCATCAGGCTCGACCCCTGCTTCCGCTTCAAACGCGGGGCGCGCCCCTTGTGCCAAACAAAAACAAGGAGGCGCGCCCAATGCTTACCCCGAATATGACGGTTTACGGCGCGATGTCCGGCAGCAACACTCTTGCGCGGTAGAACAGGTTCGTGAACGATTCGATGATACGGTCGCCATCACTATGGTCGAACCAGATCGTGTTCGTTTCGGAGCCTGGCCAACCCGAGCCGTGCGGTAGGATGGGCGTCCACGGCACGAGACCAATACTCGGCGTGGACTGTATCTCGTACTGTGAATGGGGGGTGGTGCCCTTGATGACCAACCGCACCGTGAGGTTGGTGCCAACCAACTGCCGCTCCAGACTCGAAATCCACAGCGGTTCCACCAGGACAGCCTGCGTTGCGGTCACCGTACCCCACTGGTTGGAGGCGGTCACTTGGATGGATTTGGCGCCCGGCGTGTTCCAGGAAACCGTGGTCATGTCCGGGCTGACGCCGCCGACGTGCTGAACGGCCGGGCTCCCGGTCACCGTCCAGATGTACTTGATCGGTTCGCTGGCATCACCCGGCGCGACACTCGCCAGGGCATCGTACCGACCGCCGAGGGTGACGTAGCCGGGCACGTCCAGGCTCACTGATGTCAAGACGCCGTAGCCCCAATCGATGCGGTCGTAGCGGTCGTTATCGTAGGCCTCGCCGGCGAAAACACCCGTGGCATCGCGCATGATGACACGTCCCTGGTTCAACGACTTGCGAACATTTGCGGCGCCACCGCCGGCATTGCTCGAAAAGATCGTGCGCATCGCGGTGAACGTCTGATTGTTCTCAACGCGCAGCAACGAGCCCCCGGCGACGCCGTTGCGGAATGTGCAATCGTCGAAAGTGGCCCCCGGGTCCACGGTGGCGCCATCCATGACATAGACGCCGTCGGTATTGAGATACTCGAAGACCGCCTGCCGCGCGGCGATGGTCGCGTTGCTCTGGATCAATACGCTGAAGTTCCCACTTTGCCGCGAGATCGTTGCGGGGTTGCCCGCCGCGCCGATGACCTCGAGCCGGCCGCCGGCCTGCACTGTCAGGTTGCTGCTTGCTCCCAGCTCGAGTTCCGCGCCAGCGTCCACGATGAGCACCGCGTTGCTGCCGACCGTGACGCCGCCGGTCACGCGGTCCAGGTGGCCGGCCAGGTCGTAGGTGCCCTGCACCACCGCCAGTCCGACCCCGCCGAGTTGGAGGATGTCTGACAACAGACGAACGCGGGCGCCACCGGCCTTGTCGATTGCGATGTTCGAGAAGTAACCATTGGTGCCGGCGTAGTTGATCGTGGCGTCGCTGCCGCCGGTGAACCATACGGTGTTGGCGGGGGACGAATCGCCCCACGCCCCGCCAGTATGCACATACACGTTGCCCCGGAGATGGTGCTGGAGGCCACCGACAAAGGAACTCCAGTATCCGTTGCTAATCGTGAGCTGGCCGTTCACATACACCGAATCGAGCGGGCGCAAGCCTCCGCCTGGCCGGTCGATCACGAGATCCCAGAACTCCTCGGCCGGGCAGTCCGTCCCCAGAGTCAAGGTTCGGGTTCCGTCGAAGGTCACTCGCGAGGAGCTGCCCGGGTCAAATCCGTTGTAAATGGTGTGATTGGTGTTCTGGTTCACCCAGTTGCCACCCACAAACAGCGAGGTGTTCATGTCATTGGCATTAAGTCCGGCCCCCCGGACCAGCGTCATGTCGCCACGCACGTTCAACACGCTGTCGGCGTTCATCTCCAGCGTGCCGTTGGTGCAAGTCAATGTGTTGTTCACGGTCACTCGGATGCCATCGGCCAGTTCCAGGGCGTCGAATCCACTATACGACTTGTTGACCTCCAGGTTGTAGAAGGTTTCGTCGGTGAGAATGTCCGCCGGGGTTGCCCCGTCAAATACCACCGTCCCAAGCCCCTCGACAAAACCGGCCGCGCCCACGCCGTTGCTCCAATTGCCGGCCACCGTCATGCGCTGCGGAGCGGTGAAGACACCGTCATCGATCGTGAAGTTGCCAGTCAGGACGATATTGGTGATCGCCGTTACGGTCGCGGCCCGCTTGTTGATGATCAGACTGTGAAGACTGCTGCCAGCCACCAGGTTTAGCACCTTGCTGGGCGCTCCGTATAGCTCGACTTCCCCACTCGGCGGACTGAAGGCCGTGTTTGCGCCAACGAAGTCGCCACTGGTCCGAATGCGGCCACCCGTGATGCTGTTGGTGAAAGCGTAGCCGTTGTTATGCACACGGATACCGGCGCCATCGAAATCGAGAACCCCGCCGGTCATCCGCAGCGAGGCGGTCGTCGAAAACGGCCAATACGAATATCCGTTGCCGCCAACCACACGCAACGTGCCATGGTTGATGTCCACGTTGGCGTTGAGGTCGATGAACTGCGCCGCATCCTGCTGCAGCGTGGCGACTCCCTCGTCAATGGTGTATTTCCCAAAGAGGCCGTTGTCCACCAGATCAGACGCCCAGAATTGGCCGCCGTACAGGTACAAGTGCCCGCCCTGATCAAACTTCGCTGTCGTCACGTTGCCGCCCGAGTAAACGGCAAACTGGCCGCCAGCGGAATTCAGATCGAGTGTCCCCAGGACACTCACCCGGCCATTGACGCCATGAATGGTGGTCACGTGGCAGGCGTTGCTGACGACGATGTCGTCGTTCAACCATAGCGTTCCGGCACCGCCGCGGGCGTCCCAGATGGTGTGGAAGATATTGGAGCCGTAAACGTACTGCGACGAGCTGCCGGTGAAGGTCACCGACCCGGTCCGGCACAGGAACCCGGCGCGTCCGACCTCATTGGTCCAGTTGCCGCCAACCCAGAGGCCGAGGCTTGCGCAGTCGATGGCGTTGCTGACGATACTCACGTTGCGGGCGACGCGCAGGTAGTTGGTGTAGGTGTTGTGCAGCACCAGCGGACCCGTGCCGCTTTGCACCAGATTGTTAAAGTACGAATCCGCCGTCGGATTGAGGGGCACCGCACTGGGATTTCCAGTGAACACCGCGCCACCCGAGGGCCACTGGAACACGCCGCCCATGTTGTTCATGAACCCGCGGATGATCACATCGTAGGCCGAGTAGCAGCGGAACTCCGTGCCGCCGTAGATATAGAGATTGTTGATGGGCAGGTCCTGGGTGCAGAGCGGACTCACGCCCAGGTAGTTCGGGGCAGCCTTGCTGCAGTTCAGGTTGAAGAGGTTGCAGTTGTCGTCATAGCAGCGGATAAAACTGATCCCCGGCCCCTCGAACTCGACATAGCCGCTGGTCAACTGCACGTTCGCCCCAGCCTCGAAGTTCCAGTCGCCAGTGACGAGAATTCGGGCCGAGCCGATCATGGAAGCGGTGGATCCCGACTCCCATACCATATCCCCGCCGAGGTGGAATTTGGCCGCCGTGCTGTTCATGTTGAGAAACCCGTGGATATGGGAGTTGCCCCCGGCAAAAAGCTCGTTGGTGTTGATGATGAGCGTGGCGCCGGCCTGCACGGTCAGGTTGCTGCAATAGGCCGCCTGCCGATATACCCGCGGGCTGAAGGGCGTGCCGGGCGGAATGGTGACATCGTTCCCGGCCGCCGGCACGGCGTTGTTATTCCAGTTGCCAGGAGTGTGCCAGTCTTCAGATACATCGCCTTCCCACAGACCCGCCATCACGGGCACAACCTCGATATTGTAGGTGGCGCTGTTCGTGTCGTTCGCCCAAACGCAGAGACCGTACCAATCGGCGTTGGTCAAGGACACATAGAAAACATCCGGCATTCCTGCAGCCCGGGTTGATCGGGCGAGGTACTGCTCCCGGTTGCGGTAGTAGTTCCCGTCGCCGGAACCAAATAGCGCGGTATCGAGATTGGCCGCGCCCGCCGTAACCGTCAGGGTGATCCGGTAAGTCCCGGCAGTGAGGTTGATATCCCGCATCTCGACCACGTCGCCGGCGGGCCACAAGATTCCGGCAGTAGTGCCGGTCGATAAGGTCTCGTTGCCACCGTCAAATTCAAGCGCGGCGGAGCCGCTGCCAGAGTAGCGATAAGCCTCGATGCCCCGCCAAACGTTCGGCGCATGGTTGCGGTCCACCACGACAAAATCTACCGGCACCACGTAGGCCGAAGATACCAACTGGGTTCGGAAGTCCGGCGCCGAATAGAGCCGCAGACTCCAGTTGTCCGCCGGGTTGTCTTGCCGCACGCCAACCGTCACCCAGTAAGCCGAGGCCTCCGCAAACTGGTAAAAGGACGGGGTGTTCGAGATATTGACCTTGACATCATCGACAAGGGTTGGCGGCTGAACGTAACCCGAATCCACAGGACTGAAGGCGCTGGCCCGAAAACCCGCGCTGTCGGTGGCGGCCTTCACCCAGTAATAGTAGCAGGTTCCAATCTCTGCGCTGAAGTCATCAAGGCTGGTGCCTGCAATCCACCCGGACATAGCAGATGCCCCCGCCGAATCGTTCACCGTGTGGCGGTAGAGGCGATAGTGCGACGCCCCGCTGACCGCGCTCCAGGAGACCGACACCCGGTCGGACGCGCTGCCATCGGACGCGCTGCACGCCACTGGCGACGCCAGCGGACTGACGTCGCGCACGCGCAAATTGTAGTTGCCGGCGACGCCGTTCGCCTTGATGACGAGAACAGCGAGGTCGCCCGAGGTGGCTGCGGCGTAGGTGAGCGTCTCATCCCCGCCCGCCCCGGTAGTATTGCTCATTCCATCGTAATCCAACCGCGAACCCGAGGTCCGACTCGGGTCAAAGACGAACAGCATGAGGTCCGGTGTCCCGGAGGTCACGTCGGCCGACACCTCGTAGGTATGGCCAGCCAGCACCGGAATCTCCATCAGATCCATCACGTCATTGGTGCGCAGGCTGCGCGCACTCCAACTCTCGAGCACAAGGTCCACGATATTGTTTTCCGCCTCGATGACGTACGGCGTCGGATCCCCATACGACACCTCGGCGTAGTGCGTTCCGTTGCCGAATCTGTGCCCGTTGGCGACGACAAAATCCGGTGTAACGCCGCTAATTGTGGAAGTCTCGTAAGGCGAAGGCAGGCCAACGTTGGTGTCAACCTTGAGGTCATGGTCCTCGGTGGCCGGACGGATGGCCACGCCCGCCCAGTCGGAACTATACACCGAAAAGCTGTAGCGCCGCGGCACCGCCGTCATGGTCCACGGAGTGTTGTTGGCCAGCGGAAAGTACTCGCGCACCATGTTGACCTGGCTGGCGGGGTCGCCGTACAGGTTGAAATCGAACTGGTTCATCAATCGCGTATTGCGGCTGCCAATGTCCGCCACAACCGCCATCTTCCCATCGGTCAGCGCGCGTCCCGCCGTCTGCCCATCGGTCAACCGCTTGACGTATTCGTAACCGATGCCCGCATTCACCGATGCCCCGTTGAACGAGCCGTATCCATAGGAGGTATTGAAAAAGGAGACGCGGCTCGAAGACACCGTGCCGATGGCGCCGCGGCGGAGCAACTGGTATTGAAGATTATTGCTTTGTTCGGGATAGCCGTTCAGGCAGGAACACTGGAACGTGAACGAGGGATGATTGTCGTCGAGAGACCCGGTCATGCTGCTCTTGAACAGATCGCCATCCCAGCAGCCGTCATAACCGACCGCCGCCACGTCCACGTTGCCATGTGCCCACCAGCAGACAATGCCGTAGTCGTTGGCAGCCCAACGGTCCCGGACAGTGTTCCCACCGCGCAACTCCTGGTCGCTGGCATAGGCCGAGTTCGGGCTGCACGCGCCGTTGCCCTGCTCGTATTGGCGCCACCGGCCGTACCCGCGCGCGCTCAAGTAGTCGTCCCACATCTGCTCGGCAAGGGGTGCCCCGTCGTAACCCGCCCCGCTGAAACTCATCGGCAGTAGAATGTTCTTGCGCCATGCGACATTGGCCTCGTTGTCAAAGTCCATGATCTTCTGCAATACGTCCCGCAGTCCGTTGTAGTCGGCTCCGTACACCGGAATGCGCCCCACGTAAACCTCGGGCGTCAGGTTAACGCCGCCGGCCGTCGTGTAATCTGACCACTCGCCGTATATCTGATTCCCGTTGATGTCCCAGTTGCCCGTGAGATCACCGTAAAACATGTCGGTGGGCGCTTCCCGATCACCCGCATCGCTCCACTTCGGCCAGGTCATCTTCATCGGAATGTCCCCCTCGCCGTTCTCGTAAGGCGTCGGGTTGCCGATGAGCAGCACATAAGAAAACCCCCAGCTTATGTAGTGATCCATCAGCCATTTGCGAATCTTCTCGGCGCGGTGATTCGGAGCCTGGCCAACGACGGCGTTGAAGTCCGTCTCGGTGATGACCGCGACGGTGTTGCCCAGGGCGGTCTTGTTGGCGATGAACTCCTGCAGCTTCGGGCAGTTGTTTGTGATGGCCGTCGTAGTCACAATGAGGTAGTTGGCCACAAAACTCTTTTCGGCCTCCGCCTGAGCCTTCGCCGTCGGGGCATACCAGGCGGCCGCCTGCTCGAAGTTGATCAGCAGCGTCTCGGCCATATCATCCATCGCATGGTCCGCCAGCAGAGCATCGTCGGCCACCGGGACGCTCCGTTCAAATTCCAGTTCCACCTGCACCTTCGGCCAAAATTGCGCCGCGCCAGTCGCGGGATTCCATTGCACCGGGCTGAACTCTACCTGGGCATACTTCCACTTCCGCATCTGGCCGTAGGGCAGCAGGCGGACGGGCGAAGCCGGATAAGGCATCGCAAGGCTGTAAACGTCCATGTCCCGACCGTTCACAATGTTGGTGGCTGCCCCAAATCCCGCCGGGACGCCGCCGGGTGCGCCAGCCAGGTCGGGTGTGGCCGGAGCAACAGCCGCCGGCAGAGCCAGCGCCTGCCCCTCTCCCTGAATCCCCCTCACTTTGAGCGTCGTCCAGTCGATGTCCGGTGGCACCGCGATTCGGAACACTTGTGCCGGTAGATCCGGCTGGCCCGGCCCGCCACTGCTGTGAAATCCCGCCATAATAACCCGGCTTCCGTTGGCCGTCCCGTCGATCACCGGGGGCGGCGCGGTAAGTGTGATGCTCAGGGTTTCCCCGTGAGCCCTGATGGCCAGCACAGCCGAAAGACAAATCCACCCGGCCACGCGAGACATAACGCTTGCTACATTATTCATAGTAAACTTCTTTCTTTAGATTTCGCGGTTGACAGAGAACGTTTCCCCATCGCTTCCACTGCCTCCCATGTTATGCTTATGTCCGCCAGTGAAAAGATTTATTTGTAACTGGCAACTTCAATGCCTTGCGTTGGCGACCGGCAAAAGCCACCAACGCGGCCGCCATCGAGTCCAGTTTGAGCTTCTGCCGACAGACTTGACGGAGGCCACCCGCAACTTGCTGGTCGGTTACCGGGACGATTCGATCCACAACCAGCGAGTTGACTCGGGTTCCAGTTGCAGACGCAAGCCCGCTTCGGTGGGTTTAACCGCAGCTCCGGCCAACGGGTCACGGACATGGTCTGGCGTGACGGTGAATCCAAGGCTGGCTTGGTTGAAGGTGAGAGTCGCCTGCACCGCGGCGGCTGAGATGTTGCCGACGGCCAGCAGGGCTTTTCGTCCGGCCTGGCAGAAACCTGAGACGCGGACCTCGGGTTTGTCGGCGGTGGCCAGACCTCCGGGTTGCCAGTATGGATACCAGCAGGCTTTGTCCACGTCGAACTGGCGATAGAGTCGCAGCATGTCCCAGCCCCCCAAGCACCACGGACTGGGAGCGTTGTGCAAGGCCGTCATGGTCTGCGCCCACGGGCCGCTCAACGGCGGGTAGCCAATGAAGTCGGTGGGCAGTCCGTGCGCGTGGCCCATGCCCTCGGCGCGGAAGAATTCGAGCGGCGGGCGAAAGGTTTCCGGCGACTTCCAGTATTGCTCGCCGGTCAGCAGGAGGTCCGCAAAACTCAGGGTCGGCAGGGTGACCATGCCGGACATGTGCGCGACGATCAGGGTCGGTTTGCCCTGGGCCTGGCAGATGCGGGCCAGTCGCTTCATCTGCTCGCGCGCAGCGAAAATGGTGAAGGTCGGACGCCGTTGACCGTCGGCCCCGACGTAACCGCAGCCGTGCTTGCCGTTGGCGCAGTAGCCGGGCGAGGCAGCCCCGTCCAGATACACGCCGTCAATGCCATCCTCCTTGAACAACCGCTCAATCCCAGCGGTGAAAACGGCCGAATAGCGGCTGCGATGGCAGATCGGGTAATCGCGCTGCTTGGGCTCGCGTGCGTGAATGTAATACGCACTCTGCGGCTCGCACAGTGAGTCGGTGGCCAGATCAGCGTATTCGGGTGCGATATCCGGCAGGAGCATGGAGTGGTAGAGAACCAGTCCCATCTTGCGGGCGTGGACCTGTTCGACAAGGTGTCTGAGCTTCTCGGGCTGACTGACGCGGGACATGCCCTCGAAATCGGTCCAGTCTTCGTGCATCCCCAGGAAACGGGCGCCCAAGCTGCGGCGATAGTCCAGTTCGGTGGCTTGCGGGTTGGTCCCCACGCGAATCGTATCGCCCATCGCGTAACCAGCCCAGTGACAATAGCCAAAGTGCCCCTGCTCGAAAGTTGCCGGAGTGGGGCGCACCGGACCGGCCATCAGGCCGAAGGTCAGACGGAACGACCGGTCAATCTTGGTTCCCGAATCGAGGAGGTGAATCCGCAGGACCACTTCATCGTCCGTGGTGGTGATCTCCAATGCCGTGTTCGGATCTCTTGGTCGCCAGTTTTCGTCGGACTCGCAAAACCATTGGAGGCCGCATTGGCAGTCCATTCGACGTCGAATCGCATCATGCCGTCGAACTCGGCCGTCCCGCGACAGCGATAGGGAATGCCGGCCAGCGTGCCGGAGGATTCCCATGTGGCCGCTTCCTGAT
>JBAXTC010000215.1:0-10507 GCA_037130375.1 Verrucomicrobiota bacterium
ACAAAGGCTTGGACCGGTTTCTCGGGCCTTCTCTGGGATCAAATCCTAGTGACATTGGACAAGAATGTCCGCGCTCCAATTACCCAGGCTGGTGGTTTTGGAGTTGCTGAGATGCGCACCCACCGCGCAGGGCGGATTCAAGAACCTGCAAAATCGTAGCCGCCGACTGCCGTCGGCCGCTACGATTTCTTGAATCCGCCCTGCCCACCGCGTCAACGACAGATTTCGCGCTTGATTTGCGTCAATATTCGACGATAGCATCCCCTCCACTTTGTTGCCATGAAAACGTTACGCAAGTTCTCTCCCCCATCGCTGCTCTTGGTTTTTCTGCTCTGCGGGGCTTGGTTTTTTGTCTCGCCAACCCGCGCGGTCGATTCTTCCGAGGCAAGATCGCTCTTCAAGAATCCGCCCCGCCAATACAGCACCGGCCCGCTTTGGGTCTGGAACGATCTGCTCACCGAGCGGCAAATCCGCGACACCCTGCGCGACCTTGCGAGCCAGAAGGTCAAACAAGTCTGGGTCCATCCGCGACCCGGCCTGATGACGCCTTACCTATCCGACGACTGGTTTCGCCTCTGGAAAATCGCGCTCAACGAGGCCGAGCGACTCGACATGAATGTCTGGATATACGACGAGAATTCGTATCCCTCCGGTTTCGCCGGTGGCTGGGTGCCGGAAGTCATGCCGGAATCGCGCGGCCGTGGACTGGCTCTCCGGGAGACGAACAGCGCGCCGAATTGGTCCAAGAATCTTATCAGCGTCTATCGGCTCGAAGGCGATGCGGCTGTAAATGTGACCGCCACGGTCAAAGCCGGCACGGCGCTGCCTGATGCGCGTTACCTGGTGGCTTCCGAAGTGCGCGCCGGCAACTCCCCCTGGAACGGGAACCGATGTTACGTAAATCTGCTGTCGCCTGGTGTGACCGAGAAATTCCTCGAGATAACCATGGAACCCTATCGCCGCGAGATCGGAAGCCAATTCGGCAAACGCGTCCCCGGCGTGTTCACCGATGAGCCGAATATTCATCCGGCTGGCAATTTACCCTGGAGCGAAGTGCTGGCGCAAGAATTTCAGAAGCGCTGGGGCTACGATCTCCTCGATCATCTCCCCAGTCTCACCCGGCAGATCGGTGACTGGCGAAAGGTCCGGCACAATTATTTCCAGGTTCTCAACGAGCAGTTTATCGAGCATTGGTCGAAGCCGAATCATGACTATTTCAAGCAGCACGGCCTGGAATGGACCGGCCACTATTGGGACCACGAATGGCCCAACTGCGTCGGTGTGCCGGACAACATGGCCATGTCCGCCTGGCACCAAACGCCCTCCATTGATTGTCTGATGAATCAATATGCCGAGAACACCCATGCCCAGTTCGGCAATGTGCGCATGTCCCGCGAGATCTCCAGCATCGCCAACCAGCTCGGCATGAAACGCACGCTTTGTGAAATCTACGGCGCCGGCGGCTGGGATCTGCGTTTCGAAGACATGAAACGCATTGGCGACTGGCTCGAAGTGCTGGGCGTCAATACGCTCAATCAGCATCTCTCCTATGTCACCCTGCGCGGTGCCAGGAAACGCGACCACCCGCTGTCCTTCTCCTATCACGAACCGTGGTGGGAGGCATATCACGTCTCGGCAGAGTATTTCGCGCGGCTCTCCGCTGCCCTCTCCCAGGGTGAGCAAATCAACCGCGTGCTCGTATTGGAACCTACTACGACCGCCTGGATGTACCAGGGAGATACCGCAAAGCTCAAGGAACTGGGCGACTCCTTCTTCAACCTGCTGATGGCGCTCGAAACCGGGCAAATCGAATACGACATCGGCTCTGAAGATATCATCGAAAGGCACGGATCGCTTGAAGGCAAAAAGCTCAAAATTGGGAACCGTACCTACGATCAGTTGGTTTTCCCGCCAATCATCGAGAACCTCAACAGCAAGACCAAGGCTTTCCTGGACCAGGTCGGAACGGCCGTCACCGGCTCGCTGCCCAATCGCGTGGACGGGGCCTCCGCCACCGCCTCCGCTGACCTCCAACTCTCCGCTCCCACCAACGTGACACTTGCGATCAGCACAATTGTGTCCGACCTCCGAAATGATCAAAAGAAGGAAGGCTTTAGCATCGACCGCGTCCCCGGCGACGCAGGCATTCTCTTCCATCATCGCCGTCAGCTTGCCGACGGCCAGATTCTGTTTCTCGTCAACACCAGCCTGGAGCATCCGTCCAGCGGAGTTGTCCTCTCCACGTTGCGCGGAGTCGAAAGCTGGAATCTTTATACGGGCGACGTGAAACCATATCCCTTCGCACGGCTCGACAGCGGCATCTCGGTCAAATTCGAGCTGCCTCCGTCAGGCAGCCTCCTGCTGTTCCTCGCCCAAAAACCTGTCGAAGCCGAGTTTCCGGCCGAGAGCCTCACCGCCATCGCTCCCGCTGGCCCCGTGGAAATCCGCCGCCTCGGGCCTAATGTCCTTACCCTCGACTACGCCGACATCACGGCCGGCGGCGAAACCAGGAGCAATCTTTATTGCTACCAGGCCAACCAGTTCGCCTGGAAACAGAATGGGATGGAGCGCAATCCCTGGGACAGCGCGGTCCAGTTCAAAGACGAGTTGATCTCTAAGAAGTTCCCGGCGAACAGCGGCTTCGAGGCCAGTTACAGATTCACGGTCGAAGGCGCCGTGCCGAAAAACCTCGCCATCGTTATTGAACGCGCCGACCTCTACGCCATCACCTGCAATGGGCGCGCTGTCGAAGCCAAACGCGACGACTGGTGGCTTGATAAGGCTTTTGGCCGAATCAATATCGCATCGAGCGCCCGCACCGGCGAAAATATTGTCACCATCAAAGCTGCTCCGTTCACCATGTATCATGAACTCGAGCCTGCCTATCTGCTGGGCGACTTTGCGTTGAAGCCGGCCGACAATGGTTTCATCATCTCGCCCGACCAACCCATCAGCCTCGATCAAGGTTGGAATCTCCAAGGCCATCCGTTCTACAGCGAAGGCGTGCTTTACCGCGAAAGCTTTGATGTGAAGAAACCCGCGGGCCGATATGTCGTCGCGCTGTCCAAGTGGTATGGCAGTGTTGCCAAGGTAAGCGTGAACGGAAAACCCGCAGGATACATTGACACGCCGCCCTGGGAATGCGACGTGACAAAATGGGTCAAACGCGGCGCAAACCATATTGAGATCACCGTTATCGGCACTTTGAAGAACACCCTCGGTCCGCACCACGGCAAACCCGCCCTGGGCGCCGCCTGGCCGGGGAGCTTTCACAAAGGCCCGAATCCCGGCCCCCCGCCCGGCGCTGACTACAGCACGGTTGCTTACGGCCTCTTTGAACCGTTCGTGCTGAAACAAAAGCTGAATTAACGGACTTTGCGCAAACGCTCGATCATCAGCGCCATGTGGTCCCGATGATTGAGCATCACCCGCGGGTCGGTCGTGAAATGCGTCAGATCCTTGGAAACGCCATCGGGCACCTTCAAGAGCTCGCGCGCTTCTTGCACCAGCATCGTTTCTCCTTTGATCCCGCCCAGCCGTTGGACCTCCTGTTGCAGCAGCCAGAAATACTCGTAGTCCTCCATGCCATCGCGCAGGTTCTCCCAGCGCATCGAGTTGATCGGCGCATCCAGACACGGCGGCTGGTTTGTCCCCGGCTCCCGGCGCGGCGGATAGAGAAAGCGCCCGTCGCCATTGCCCCAGTACCCGATCTCGCCCGGCTTCTCGGCGTAACCGGATTTGTAACTCATCGGATCAGCCCACGGATTTTGTAGTTTGGGCGGAGGAAACGCCGCTGGGCTTGTCCAATACAGGGTCTCCCATATCAGGAGACCTTCCACCCCGTATTGCCACGATTGCCATGGCCAAAGGCGCAGTTCCGTCCCCGGATGATCGATAAACTCCGTCACATAAGGCGCGTGCGGCCCGCAGCAGATATACCACCACACCTGCTCGCCCGCCGCCCGCCGCTCGCGCACCAGGTCCGGCGTCCACTTCGGCGTCAGCCCACACCAGATGTCCACGTTCCCCAGCAACGACGGTTCCGGCTGCACCGTGAGCATTCGCTTGATGCCGGGCCCCGCTGCCTTCAGCCGCTTCATTCCGCTCACGACAAACTCGAAATCCTTCGGCGCCGGTTCATCAAACCAATAAGTAAACGCCTTCGACAGCCAGTGCCGTTCCCGCAGATGCGTCTCGATCTGGCTCAGGTAATCCTGAAACAGCCGCGCGAATTCCGGCGTGCCCTCCTGAAACCCCTCGAGTTCTCCAAGATGCCGGCTGTGAAACGTCCCGCCACCCATCCCGCGCAAAGGCAGCACGAACGTGTTGAAATGCCCCTGGTCCAGCCACTGCGCCGCCGCCCGATCAAACTTCGTGAAATCCACCTGCGCATGTTTGTTCGTCCCGTCCCCCGTAAACCGAATATCCATCGGCGCGTAATCATAAAACGAATACGGGCTGATCCGATGCTCGGCGAAGTTGCTTAAGTATTTGTCGAACACCAACTCTTTCTGTGCCTGCTCACTCAACCCGTGATACCGATTGATCGCCTGCGAGCCCATGCCGAGCGCGCTCTTCAAGTGCGTCTCTTCCGGCAGCGCAAAATCATACACCCGCACCCGCAGCGGCACTTCCACCACGCCCAGCGAAGTCTTCAGCCGCAGTTCCCCGTGATACTCCCCCGCTTTGGCCTCGCGCGGAACATGCACCGTCACCCAGAGCGGCTGGTTCTGTCCCGCCGACAGCGCCAGTGGCAATCGCAACGGCGGCAGCGGGTCGGGATAGCAACCCGGCCTGCCGAGGGAGTCCGTCGGGTGGGTTACCTCCACGTAGGCCACCTCATCGATCCGCACCACAATCGACGCCGCCTCGCCCCATCCCCGCCGCAGCTGACTGACCTCCGCCGACAACAACGCCGCGTCCTTCTCCGGCCGCAGCACCACCTGCACCGGCTCGAACTCGCCCCGCGCCGCAGAGAGGCTGATCGGTGCCGGCTTATGGCGCGGTTTATCCGGCAATCCGCGCTCGCGTCCCACCTTCCAGCCGCCCTCGCACCACCAAACCCCCAGCCCGTTCCGTTGCGCCAGCCAATGACCGCCATCAGCAGCGTTGAGAAAATCGTTTGTCCGCGCTGCAACGGCGGCTGACGCAGCGAGCAGGAGGATCAGCAGGCTGGCGAGAGGAACAAGACCGGCGCGATTGGATTCGAGAGTGCGATTCACCATTCGAGGGTGTCGGGTTCTGGCCCCGGAATCAAGCGCCAGATCGTTGAATTGACCCAGGGATGTGAGATACCTGCGAAAATACGAGAGCAGAGGCAGGTTCTGGTCGTTGGCGGAGAATAAAGGCCAGGCGGGAGGCCTGACCTGCGGTGCGGGGGCGATGGCGCTCGTCTGTTTGGAGGGGTCGTTCCAGCCTGCGAGCAATCGTGGATGCCCTCAGGCAGCAAACCGTCCTTGTGAAGAGCGGGAATCGGCCTGGTGGGTCAGGCTTGCGGTTCCAGACGGTGCGCGGGGCAGCGCCTTCTGCCCACAGACTCAGCGATTGGAGACTTCTGGCTCATAGGCTCTCGAAGCTGTAATTGCCGGAGCCGGCCGAAAACACGGCTCGACCATTCTCCATGCGCAGGAATCTCATGCCTCGTGCCTGGATTGCGGGCTTACCGCTCTCGGAAACGGTCTCCACACTTTTCGCCGGCACATAAACCGTCGCGGTCGTGTTGGCTGGGATGGTCACCTTCCAGCGGAACACGCCATCCCGTTTCTCCCAATCGCTGGCGATCAACCCGTAGGGCGACCGGTGCGACGCGCGCGCGAATGCCAAACCCTCCACTGGCTCGGGTCGCATGATGATGTGTTTGAAGCCCGGCTGCTCGGGGTCGGATTTTATGCCGGCGAGATTCTCGTAAAGCCAGATGCCGAGGTCCCCGACGAGCATGACATGGTTGCCGGAATTCATGGCCGGATCGGCGGTGTCGCCGTTCCACAGTTCCCAGATCGTTGTCGCACCTTTTTCCACCATGTAACCCCAGCTCGGATAGGTCTTTTGCGTCGCGATGGTGTAGGCGAGGTCAGGGCGGCCATTCGCCGTGAGGACGCGCATGAGCCATTGGCCCCCGATCAGCCCGGTGCCGATGTGGCTCTTGGTTTCCAGTGTGATCTTGTTGACCAGGCGGGCAAACACCCGCTCGCGCTCGCCGTCGGGCACCAGGCCGAACGCCAGCGCTAAAACGCACGAGGTCTGTGAGCCGTTGTCGTATTGCCCAGTGTCTGCGTGGAAGAACGTCCGGTTGAAACCGGTCTTAAGCTGCTGGGCCAGGCCGGTGAATTGCTGCGCGTCCTCAGCCTTGTGGAGCAGTTTTGCATACCCAACCATGAGCATCGCATCGTGATAGAAATAGGCGGTGGCGAGCAGGGCTTTGTCGGTCTTGCGGGCGGGATCGTTCGAGTGGATCAGCTTCGGGTCTTCGGGCGGCACGCACCAATCACCGTAGGAATCGCGCGCGATAATGCCGTTCGTAACAAAGCCGCTCATGTAGTCCATCCACTTCTTCGCGCTGGCATAGTGGCGTTCAATAACGGCAGAATCGGCGAACTGCTCGCGCAGGGTGCCGGGAATGATCACCGTGCTGCTGGGCCAGGTGACGTTGTCCGAGTAGATCGGCCAGAACGCCGGGCAGACATCCGAGACGCTGCCATTCTCCTTTTGCGCGTCGGCCATGTCTTGCAACCATTTGGCGTAGAGCGCGGCGGTGTCAAAGAGATACGTCTCGCCTTTGCATTCCGCAGAGCGATCGCCCAGCCAGCCCTGGCGCTCGTCGCGCTGGGGACAATCGGTCGAGATGCTTCGGTAATTGCCGCTGACACCCCAGACGATGTTCTGGTAAATCCGGTTCAATAGCGGGTTGGCACACGAGAATTCTCCCGCAGTTTCCACGTCATCATGCACCACCTGACCCTCGAGTGCGGATTTCGGATCGCCGGGATAGCCTGTCACTTCAACAAAGCGGAAGCCGTGGTATGTAAAACGCGGTTCATAAACTTCCGTCCCTTTGCCCTTCAGCGTGTAGGTGTCCGTGACTTTCGCTCCGCGGATGTTGTCGAGATAAAGGGTGCCGTCGGGCTTCAGGGTTTCCGCGTGCCGCAACGACACTTCCGTCCCGCGCGCCCCGGAGACCTTGATGCGGCACCAGCCGACCATGTTTTGGCCCAGATCGAAAATCCAGACGCCAGGCTTCGGCTGCGTAACGGCAATCGGCTTGAGCGTCTGCATAATCCGAATTGGATTGATCATTTGCGCCGCCAACTTGCCGTCCGGGGCGGTTACGCCTTGCGCCACTTGCCATCGCCCGTCATCAAACCCCGGCGCGCTCCAGCCCGGCATCTCCATGCGCCCATCATAATCTTCACCGTCATATTCGTTGTTGGTGCGGATCGGACCGTCCGCCGTCAGTTTCCAGCTTCCGTCGCTGACGACTTCCTCCGATGTCCCGTCTTGATACTCGACGTGCATTTGGAAAAGCAGTTTCGGATAGCCGTAGCTCGTCGTGCCCGTCGGGACACTGGAGCGCGGCGCGTAAAACCGGCCGTTGCCCAGAATGATGCCGGTGACGTTCGCACCCTTCTTCAACTCCTTCGTCACGTCGAACGTCACGTAAAGCGCGCGCTTGGAATAATCCGTCAGGCCCGGCGACAAAACCTGGTCGCCAATCTTCTTGCCGTTCAGGTAAAACTCGTTCAACCCGAGGCCGCAGACATAAGCCGTCGCACGACGGACCTTCTTCTCGACCCCAAACTCGCGCCGCAGCATCCGCGCCGGCAATCGGCGGTCTTCCGGCCCCGAGATTTCCCCCCACGGCGCCATGCCCGCCGGACCGAGCTTTTGCGCCGCCATCCAGCCTGCTTCATCAAAACTCGCATCTTTCCAGCCGGTCGCTGCCTTCTTTTGGGTCTTCCAGCTCGAATCGGTAACGACTGCGAGCGGTGGTCCTTGCACAAATTCAACATGCAGCAACGCAATCAAACCTGCAGGATTCGGGTCTGCGCCGCTGTTCTTGACGGAAGCTGCAAGGGCATTTTTCCCGGGCTGCAGCAGCTTCGTCACGTCGGTTTCCGTTGCCGAATGGAAATTCCCGGCTGTCCCAGCCGTCTGGCCGTTGACGAAGAAGTCGCCCTCGTTGTCACCGGTAAAAAACAAAGTTGCCCGCTTCACTGCGCGGTCTGAGGGCAAGGCGATGGTTTGACGGAAATAGCAGGTCCCGATTGGCGCCGCTTGCTCGGGTTGACCTTCCGGGAACCAAATCCATTGCGCGTCGCCGAGCACGTTCTTCGCCGTCCGGCCCCCGGGCGGTTCGTCCAGCCCAATCCATTTTGCGTGCCAATCAGACGGCTGAAGCAATCCCATGGACCAGGTGGCCGGATCACTCCACCCCGACGGTCTGCCGCCCTGGTCCCAAACGCGCGCCTTCCAAAAGCACTCTTGCTCCGAGACCAGCGGCTTGCCTGCATACTGCACCTGGATGGACTGTTCTGACCCAACCTTTCCGCTGTCCCATAAATCACCGTCGTCAGCCTTGATCCTTTGTCGGCTGCTGGCGACGAGAATCTGGTAAGCGCTCTGACGTTGCTCCCGCGCAGAGCGCTTGTTGGACTCCAGAACCCAGCTCAAGCGCGGTTGGGGAGTATCAATGCCGAGCGGGTCTTTCAAGAATTCACAGCGCAACTCCTCGACTTCAAACCCCTGCGCGGGCATCCGGGAAATGCCGATTGTCGCAATGCACAAAAGGCCGGCCACCAGAAGATGGCGTGAAAAATTGACCGACAGACGAGCGGGAAGGCCCGGTAGTTTAATCATAGGGCTATTCAATTCAGTTTTCTTGCTGGTCAAATACTGACACATCGCGGTAGGGAAGGGGAGCAGATTCTTGCCCCATATCCGTTTCACGAGCGTGGCCGGTCGTGGGCTAAGCGGCGCTGGGTTTCTTGTGGGGGCTGCCAAGGTGTCTGGCCACCGCGCTGGATTTGTTTGCGCAACCCGGTTGAAAGTTGATCAACAATCTGCCGCTCCTTCTTGGCCAGATCGGTCGTTTCTTGCGGATCAGACTTCAGATCATACAATTCCAGCGGAGCGAACGGGCTGTCCTGAAGCAGTTTCCAATCCCCTCGCCGGAATGCCTCAATGGTCTTGCCGCCATAAGCAATACCGCCCTCACGGCGGATAAAATAAAGGTCGCGTTTGGGTTCAGGCTCAGGCTGGCCGAGGAGAGTCGGCCAAAAGCTGACGCCATCAATGTTCTCAGGCGCGGACACGCCAAGCGCCGCACAGGCCGTGGCAAAGATGTCCATTGTCAGCGTTATGCGCTCACTACGGCTGCCTGGCTGGATTCTGCCGGGATACCTCGCCGCCCCCGGCACTCTTAATCCACCCTCATACATGTGTTGTTTGCCCTCGCGCCACGGGCCGTTGTTGGCCTCGTTGGCCAGAACGCCGCCATTATCCGATGTGAAAATGACCAGTGTATTGGTGGCCAGACCGCTGCGGTCGAGCGTATCGAGCACTTTGCCTATGCCGAAATCCAGGTGCTCGATCAAGGCGACCAGTTTGGCCCGTTTCTCCGATATGCCCGGTTCACGCTGCTTTACTTTTTCCAGCCACTCGGGCGGCGGTTGAATCGGATCGTGGGGAGCGTTGTAGGCCAGAACGAGCAAGAACGGGCGGCCGGCTTTGGCCCGTTCCTCGAGGTACTCGCAAGCCCAGCCGGTAAAAATATCCGTCGCATGACCTTGGGGATCGATGACGTCCCGGTTCCGCCGCATGAGATTCAGACCGTGACGCCGATGCGTCCAGTAATTGTCCATCATATCGCCCAAAAAACCTTCAAACAGGTCAAAACCTCGTTCGGTTGGCGTGTTGGGCGACCCAATGCCGAGATGCCATTTGCCAATCAGGGCGGTGTGACAACCGGCCTGGTTGAGCGCTTGTGGCAGCAGCATCGCGGTGGGGGACAAATAGCCCCACGAATCGTCCGGCGTCTCTTCCCGGATCACACCCGGCACCCCGACTCGATCCGGGTAACAGCCGGTCAGCAGCGCTGCCCGCGACGGCGAACAAACACAACTGTTGGCATAGAAGTTCTGGAAGGTCATGCCTTCGTGGAACAGCCGATCCATGTTTGGCGTGCGAATGTCCCGCGTCCCAAACGCGCTGTAATCGCCCCGCCCCTGATCATCGGTGAGGATGATTAGAATGTTCGGCTTGGGAGAAGGCGGCGATGCGGCGGAAATGGACCTGGGGGGCACAAACCAGATCACGGCTATGCTGAACCACAGCAACCCAGCAAAAGAGGTGCGGTTGATACTCATAGCGTTTCGCTGTTCCTCGAACTGTGGCGATCCGATTGCGCCAGCGTCCAGCACGAACTCCCGGGAAAAGGCGGGTGGAGGCTGCGCCTGACTGCAGGCGGACACGATTTCATAAGATGGTCATCGTTCCGGCTCCTTATCGTATG
>JBAXTC010000216.1:0-10503 GCA_037130375.1 Verrucomicrobiota bacterium
GCACGCCGGGACCTGTGAGGGGGACGCCCGGCAACGGGCGCCCCTACCTCGATCTGCCCGGCGGGCCGCCCCCGACAGCTCCGTAGTGGCATGTTTATAGAAACGGACACCCAGTCGCTCAGGTTTGAACAGAATATAACAGAGATAACGGAGAGTTGCCGCCACTCTTGACAGAACCATCATTGCTGCTTGGAGAAGATGCGCCGGGTAATCGCGCTTGTCTCTCCAACTGCCTGTTTCTCTTTGAGTTCTCTGCGTTCTCTGTGGTTAAGCTGTTCCGTTCAGGCCGTCTCGTTTATTGGGCCGTGATCCGGTAAAACCGATTCGACGGAAACGGACCGGGATCCTGCAAGACGATGACGCCACCGCTGCCGGCAACGCCCGGAGCCAGGGGAGTCCAGCTTGGATCGGGCAGGGAATCCTTATACTCGAGTGTGTAAGTTAATCCAGTCAGGCTGTTTAGGGAGAGCAAAACGTTGGTGGAGACGAAACTGATGCCGCTGATCTCGGGCGGCACGAGCACCGTCAACAGGGCAGGGGAGCTGGTGGTGGAACCGGCAAAATTGGTAATCACCACCAGGTAGCTCCCGGCCTGGTTCGCCTGAACATTGGTCAAATTGAGCGTACTGACCGTCGCTCCATGGATATCTGAGCCATTAAAAGACCATTGATACGTGGGCGGCGGTGCGCCCGACGCCGTGACTTGGAGAAGCGCGTTGGAGCCTTGAATGACCCTCGCGTCCAGAGGCTGTGCCGTAATGACGGGTGGTGCCCCGGTGCTGACGCCGGTCACGATTATGCTGGTATTGCCTGGACCAGGATCAGACGTAACTGATGAGACCGTGACGATGTTCGTGATTGGATCGAATGTTGACGGAGTGACGGTCAAAGAAACATTGCTCCCGGCGCCATTCGCCATTGTGCCGAGGGTCCAGGTCACGATCCCGTTGCTGTAGCTCCCGTTGGCTGTGGCCGAGTCAAAACTCACCGAGGCAGGAATTGTGTCGGTGACTACTACGCTGTAGGCCGGCTCCGGGCCTGAGTTAGTTACCGTGATTGTGTAGGTCAGCGGTTGTCCCAAGACGGCTGGATCGAACAAGGGAACCTGCGCAACCGCCAGGTCCGCGGCCGAGTTACAGCAAGTGTAGCCCTCTTGAACGGCAATAGTATCCACATACCACCCCGCACCCCCGAACGCGTTGCCGTTGTCGGTTCCTAAACTCCACTTGAAAACCACCGACTGGCCGGCCGCGGCCGCCGGCAAGTTAACGGTGGTGGTGATGAAACCGCCCGAAAGGCCACCCCATACCTCGCGGCCGTCCAACGGATTGTCGCCCGGAGGATCAGAGCGGATCGTTTGATTATAGCCGCCAGAGATGAAGCTTCCCCCGGCCGCCAGGATATCGAGGAACGGGCTTGCGCCGATCTGGATTTCCAGAACCCCGCCGTCGAAGGCATTGGTCAAGGCTTCCAGATTGTAATTTTGGCGGAAAGTCAGTTTGGCGGAGGGTGTCGCAATGGAAATGGGAGGCGAGATGAGTTGGGCGATTCCGGCGTTGGTCGTCTCGAACGCGAACGCTGCGTTGGGAGGGGTGTCACGGACGGCAAACTTGGTTACCCAGTTCGAAACAGCGCCGGAAATGGCACTGGTCCATCCTGCCGGCAGAGCCGGTGCGGTGACGGTATCGAAGTTCTGCGTCATGACCGCCGTTGGTTTGCCCAAAACGAAGGCAAAACCCAATGTGCCGAGGTCTGTGGGGCCGTCCTGAAGCTGCAGCGTGGCGGTGAGATTACTGCCGCAAGAACCGTTAGCGGTAAAAGTGAAGGCCCGGCTGGCTGCAGCCCCGCCGCCACTCAGCGTACCGTATGCCTGTGAACCAGTAGGAAACAACACCCCGCTGTCCGCCTGCAAGGTCGCAACCAAATTCGTCGTCGGAATGGCCCCCAGATTCTTCAGCGAGAAGTTAACGGTCACCGTCTCACCAGGGTCAATCGCCCCGTTGGCCGGCAGACAGCCTTCAAATGCGAGAGTGGTTCCGGCGTTGGAGATGACTACGGCGTTTTGGCGCGGGGCCAGGGCATTTATCAGGCTGGCGCCATTGGGGCTGCCCCATCCGGTGCAGAGGTCATAGCCCGGCGTTGCCAGGAATAGATTATGGCTGCTGCTGTTCGTATTGTTCCCTACGGTGGCATCGTGGAATGTTGCCGGGTAATTGGTGCCTTGCCCAATGGCATAAATCGCAGGGTTGACGAACCCAACCGAGGGTTGGCCAAGCGAAGCGGCCTGCTGGTTAACCATGGCGATAAAGGCGGCCCACAAAGGCGCAGAGGCACTGGTTCCGCCCACCGCCGTTGAAGTTCCGTTGTTGTAGATGCACTGGATCGATTCCGCCACCGCCGCAACGTCCGGAATATTCCGCATCGTGCTCGAGCCCATGTTGGTCGTCATGTCGATGCCCTGCTGCCAGGCAGGGATGGCATACCTCGTGCTTATCCCGCCACCAGCAAGACTCCAGACAGTTTCGGACTGCCAGGCCCCGCCAGTGCCTGACATCTGCAAGACGGTCCCTCCCACACAGGTAACGAAAGGTTGGTCGGTCGGCGCCGACGGGGGGCCGGAATACGCTCCGTTATCTCCCGATGCGTTGAAGTAAGCCTGCCCCTGCGCGGCGAATTGCTCGAAGATCTGAGAGGTCGTGGCGTCGGTCCCGTAGGTCCACGAGGCGCTGATTTGTTTGGCGAGGTTATCCGTGGCCATCCGGTTGAGAATGTCATTGCCCAACTCACCTTCATAGACAATCACCGCTGAGAGGCCTGGTGCCATCGCCACCACCAACTCGATGTCCAACGCCACCTCGATATTGTTCGCTCCCGGCGAGCCCGTGACGCCATCCAACAGCACATTAATCAAGGGCACGCTGGGCACTTTGGCCCGGCGAGTGTAAAGGGCGATATCGGCCGCGTAATAGCCGTCAAATTGCAACAGCGCGACATATTGGCCGGCGCCGTTCAGCGTTACGCCAGGCGCATAGGCCGCCCGAAAATCATTGCCCCAGAAGGTGCCGCCAGGACCGGAACCGATCAAGGGCTGCGGCTGATCTCCTCCATCAGCAGGGGGATTCACCCTGAGGCTCGCCGGGCGGGGGAGGACATAGCTATCCAGTCCGCTGATGGCCAGCACCGGCACTTGCAAATCCATCTCGGGTTCAACGTCCGGCGCGTAAAAAGTGCGCGCCTCGTTCGGATGCTGGTAAAGCCGCAGCGTCGTGTGAAATGCGCGCTCGATGTCAGCCACCGAGCCGGTAACCTCAACCAGCATGCGGTTCGGATGCGTTGCGCTCACCGTTAAGCCTTCGGACCGGGCAAAGGCGATCACCGCCAAATAATCCGCCTCGCTGGCTCCGAACCGGGCGGTGAACTCGCCACAGGTCAAGTACTGATGATAGCGAGGGCTGGCAGGATCGTAGAGTTGCCTGAGCAGGTCAGCCAGCCCTGGCGAATCGCGCAAGGGCAGCCCGATGGCCAGGCGCAGTTGGCGCGCGGCATCCAAACGGCCCACGGCCGGCAACACCTTGGACATGGACGGCAGGTGGGAAGAAAGCGCCGGCCGATTAACTGCCCAGGCTGGCGGGGCAAAAACGCAGGCCGCCAGCAACAAAACCAGGGCTGCATATCCAGGCGATACCATCCTTGTTTCTGCCTGGGAACGACCACAGGCGACATCGTAGTTGCTCGGGCTCATCATCAGTTTCGTAGCGAGCACTATACACCGAACTGGTTGAGAGTAAAGCCGGAAAAAACGGAACCCGGTTCCCGAAATAAGTTTCCCGAAATGAGTTTCCTGTTGACGCCCTCGAACCGGTCTGGAAGAATTAGATAATAATCAATGATCACGAGCGAAAACTAATGCATTATCAAGCGGTGTGCCGTCAATAGTTGGCGGCACAGCAAGAAACCAAAAACCAAACTCCTGCCAGTTCCGTAATTATGAACCCGTCATCACTCATCAAACTTACGTTCGCCCGCTACACCGCCACCGCGCTTCTCGGCGGCCTGATGCTTCTCAACACCGCAACCAGCCATGCATCCGTCCTGTACTCGTGCCCGGGAGGCGCCGGAGACGACTTTAGCTCTAGAGGGTTTTATATGCCCAGCTATCCGGGAATAACGCTGGATTCCGCGACCCTGAAACTTCTCGGGTACTCCCCGGGAACTTACCAGGTTTCGCTGACGGTTCGAAGCAACACTTATAACGGCCCGGTTCTAGGCGTGTCCACCGTCACGGTTGCTCTAAACGCCCTTCCTGGCGCCAAGGTGAGCGCGACGTTTCCGTTTGCCTCGGTGCCGATGCCGAAGGGGGGCGTGGTATGCTTCATCCTCGGTGTGGTATCGGGGCCGTACCCCAATATTTACTACGACACAAGCGCATTCGCGGGCGGCTGCCCCGAGGTCATTGAGACCGAGGACACGACGCCGCCATTGAGCACCTTCCGCCGCTACGGCGTGAACCTGACGCTGACGGGCGCGCTCGGCACGATCACTCCGGGATGGTCCATTCAAGCCGCCATCAACGCGGCCGTGCCCGGAGAGACCGTCTTTGTGGGAGCCGGAACGTATCACGAAAACCTCTACCTGCGGAGCGGGATCAGCGTGGTGGGGTCTGGATTCAATTCCACATTTCTCCAAGGCACGGGCGATGTCCGCGTGGTGAACTCGATTGGCGTCACTAACTCGCGATTCGCCGGCTTCAAAATCACCGGGTCCGGGACGAGCATCGTGTCCGCAGCAGTTTGGATCGCCGGGGGCAACCTGATGTTGGACGATAATTGGATTCTGGGCAACACGAACGGCGTCTGGATAAATCCGGGCAGCAGCCCGATTGTCCGTAACAACCTCATCGAACGCAGCGGAAACCCTCCGACCAGCGGCGACAGCGCTGGAATTGTTTGTCAGAACTCCACGCCGCTTATTACCGGCAATCTCATCGTGAACAGTCTCAATGAGGGCATCCGCTGTGAAGCCTACGGCGGTCCACTGACTGGCGCGCAGATCATCAATAACACGATCGTGGGGACTCCCAATTATGCCATCGGCTGCTTCTATGGCGCGACGCCCACCATCAAGAACAATATCATCGCCACCAATGGCTCCGGCATTATCGCCGGTGCAAGCACCGGCTCGGTCAGTTCCTTCAATGATCTGTGGGCCAACAGTGTGGCTAATTACGGCGGCACGGCCGCACCAGGCCCGGGCGATCTGGCGCTCGATCCGCTTTTCGACAGCACGTCGCCCAGTCGTTTCGCCCTGGCAATCGGGTCGCCCTGCATCCACGCCGGCGATCCCAACCCCATCTATAACAACCTGGACGGCACGCGCAACACCATGGGAGCCTACGGCGGTTCCAGCGCCATGTCCCCCGGTCTCATCACCAGCCTCACGTCCGGTTTCCTCTTCAACAGCATCGGCAGCATCCCGGCTTCTTCGATCTCAACCACCCTCCCGAGGACCGGTTTGGCAAATGTGGATGCCGGCACCGCCAACGCTCTGCAAATTCCCGTCTGGGAGGACGCCCCGTTTGGCGGGTTGGTCCAGCTCCACGGCCTGTTCGGCTCAAGCGACTTTGCAGTCCAGTATTACCAGATTCTGGGCGCCAAGTGGAATGGGAACACACCGCCGGCTCCGGCCGACTTTGTGCCAGTGCTCGATCCTCTCAGCAAAATCAAGTACACCATCGGCACCAATGGCCTCGTGATGGCCTCGCTGGTGAACGTCGGTCCGAACGCCAACGGCCTTTATTTGCGGACAGATCGTCCGGATTCGGGCTATTGGACATCGCCGGATTTGAAATTGCTGTTGAACACCGTTGCGCTCCAGAATTCCCGTTACGATTTTATCTGCCGAGCCTATACCAACGACACCCTTTCCTCGCTGGTCACGCTCACTAGCAATTCCTTGAACCGTGTCACGCTCTGGATCGACAACAACGGCGTGGTCGTCAACCTGGCCCATCTGCTGGACCAGCACACCAACATCATCTCCGAGTGCGGCATCATCCCGCTGGCCACCGCCCGTCAAAACCTCCAATTCGAATTCACGGCCTATCACCCGAGTGGGTTCCTCCACAGCTTTTCCCTCGGTTCTTACTATGGCCGCAATCACTTCGGCGGCACCATCGCCACGGATCAATATGCTGTCGCGCACGACGGTTCCGGGCCGTTATGGCCGGGCGTTGGGCCGGGAACTGTCTTCTCCAATTCCCTGCCAGCCCAGGTTGCCGGCAGCCTGGCCGACTGGCAGACCTGCGCTTACCAGTTCCACCTGCTCGCGGTCGCCCGCACCACTGACGGCGTCAACCGCATTTACTGGAACACCTTCGACGACCATTACTTCCTCAACGTCGGCCCCCCAGTCGGCAGTTGCCTGGGCGATCTCAATGGCGACGGCCGCGTCGATGGGGCGGACCTGGCCATTTTTGGGCAGCGGTTTGGCACCAACTGCGCGTCGCCTAACCCGTAGCCCAAAGCAGAACAGATTCCTGGCTTAACTCCGCTTGATAAAAGGAGCACAATTATGAAATCCCATTTTTCCCTCTGCGCGGCGGCCATTGCCGCCTGGGCCTTCGCCGTGCCATCCGCATCCGCGGTGGTGAGTCTCTATGGTGAGACAACCACCACCAGCTCGAACATCACCGTCAACATCTACGCCGACCTCTCCACCAATACTCTCGTGAGTTTTGGCGTCCGGTTGCTGTACGACACGAACAACCTGCGGGTCATCGCCGCCGCGAAAAACACGGCCGTTTGGTACCTTTCCGATGGCCGAACGCTCTATCCCTACGCCGAGCCTGATACCTCCACGCCCGGCGAAGTGCTCATCCTGGGGGCAAAACTCGATGGCCTCAATCCCCTCCAGGGCGTGACCGGCCAGCATGTCCGCCTGGGCAGCGTGACCTTCAGCCGTCTCAGTCTGGCGCTGCCTCAATTCACCTTGGCACTTGGGCGCTCGACCGCCTTCGACAACTTCGTCACGCCCGGCGGCAGCGTATTGGATACCGCTGCCGATGGAATCGCCCTGGGCAATGTCTCCACCCTGCAAATGGTTGGGGTCTCCCGCGGTCCCGGCGGTCTTTACGTACAATGGCAAGGCGGCAGCCAGGCGACCCAGTACCTGCAACGGCGCTTCTCGTTGGGCCCCGACGGCCAATGGATCGATATCTTTACCAATCCGCCCCCGACTGCCGCCACGGTCACCTACACCAATCCGATCGGCTCCAACACCACGATGTTCTACCGCGTCCGGGTCCAGCCCTGACTCGCGTGAGTGCGGTGCGCGGTTTCAATAATAATATCTCGTGTCCGGACTGGGTCCCCCGGTGGCGCGCATGCGGATCTGGCCCTTCGGGCGGATGACGACACTGCCATCGGCCTGGCCAATGGGTTGGTCGGAGGTCACCGCCCAACTCCAGAGCGGCTGGCTCTGGTTTCCCGCGCCAAATCGACCCAGGTGCCCGAGATCCCATAGCGCGGTGCCAGGAGTGTCACTGACTCGATGCGTGATGAATGCCCGCCGGCTGTTGAGATCGGTAGTGTTCTTCGGCCAGGCCGGTTCATTCTCATCCGGGTTCAGGCTCACTGTCCCCTGCGCATTGACGAATTTCATCGCCGGGTCGGCGGTGAAATTCGCGAACCACATGTAGGGTGTGAAAACGTTGGCGGCCGTCGTGTCCCAGCCGCCGTAATCCACCGTGGTGCTGTCCGCAAAACTCGCCGGGTTGGCGTAATTAAGCCACACCCGACCGACGGTGGTGGCAGTAATGGGACATATTAAGATTCGGGTGTTCTTGACGTAAGTGCCTCGCATCGCGTTGACGATGCTTTTTAGGCCGGTATCGGAGGTGCGGTGGTAGTCCGGGCTGAGATCCGTGTGCTTGGGGAACTTCCCGGCGAAATCATCCGCATACATAATCTGACTCAGGTATTGCTGCCGAATGTTGTTGATGCACGCCGTGCGCATCCCGCGGTATTTGGCCCTCCCCAATGCCGGCAGCAGCAGGGCCGCCAATATGGCAATGATGGCAATGACCACCAGGAGTTCAATAAGAGTGAAGGCGCCTTCTTCCTGTTGCCTCACGACGGGCCAATTCCGCCAAAAGGTCGTCGGTTTCACTCGAGAGGGACTTGGTTTGGTGCCGCGCCGCGGGCTTATTGATGTTGCCCGGGTGAGGGAATATGGGATTTCGCTCTCAGCCATAGTAATCGCATTCTGCTGGCCCGCCCCGAGGGCGTCAACAGGGAAATGCGGTTGTTCCCTGACGGTCCGGGCGGATTCAAGAAATCGTAGCCGCCGACGGCAGTCGGCGCTAACACTCCGATAATCGAGGAAAAGTGCGCCGACTGCCGTCGGCGGCTACGATTTTGCAGGTTCTTGAATCCGCCCTGCAGTTGCGCAGTTTCCACTTCCTCGACCTTGACACTACCGATAGTCCAGCCAACAATGGGGTATGGCTGAATATGCTGAATGGAACCGCAAAGGGGCGACCCTGAGCGACGTGACCGCTCAAAAGGAATACGGAGTGAGCCAGGATTTCATCATCAAGGGCATCCGAGCCGGTGCGCTTGAATACCGGGAGGGGACGATCTGGGGCAACCCGTATTTGAGACTCTTGAGGCGGCAACTGGAGCTATACATCGCTAAAGAGTGTGGCTCGAAGCACTTGGCTGGTACCAAAGCCCAGGAGGAGTTGCGGAAAATCAATAAGGAGATTTCTGGCCTCAAGAAGCAGTTAACCGCCCTCCAGCTCCGAAAGGCTGAGATGGAGAAGCCAGGCAGCGGGTAGAGATATGGAGAAAAACGCGCCTCCGTTGATTCCAGGTCAGTGTTCATCAGTAATTGACGCTGCGCTGGTGATGTCAGCACTCCCAACCATCGTCCGCCTCAATCCAGCGGCAACCGCCGGTCGAGCCGGGCGCTGAGGATCACCAGTGTTCGGTTGACTTTTGCCGGAACTGCACAAGCTTAATGCCTGTTATGGACTGGATTACTAATCCCGAAATCTGGATTGGACTGTTTACTCTGACGGTGCTCGAGATTGTATTGGGAATTGATAACGTCGTTTTCATTTCCATTTTGGCGGGCAAACTGCCACAGGGCCAGCAGGCCAAAGCCCGGCAGACGGGTCTGGGGCTTGCTCTCATCACCCGCGTACTGCTGCTGTGTGGCCTGGCGTGGATGGTTCGGCTCACCAAACCGCTTTTCCATATTCCGGCCTTTGCGTTCCTGCGCGAGCCTCATACGGTTTCGGGCCGCGACTTGATTCTCTTGTGTGGGGGGCTGTTCCTCATCTGGAAGAGCACCCACGAAATACACGACAAGCTCGAAGGGGAAGACGGCAGCGCATCGAGCCGCGTCACCCCAAAGTTCGTCAACGTGGTTATCCAAATCCTGCTGCTGGACATTGTGTTCTCCCTCGACTCCGTGATAACCGCCGTTGGGATGGCCCGTCAGCTTGGCGTAATGATCGCTGCCGTGATCATCGCGCTCATCTTCATGCTCATCTTCGCCGGCCGAATCAGCGACTTCATCCACCGGCATCCCACTCTGAAGATGCTTGCCTTGAGCTTTCTCTTGCTGATCGGCTGCGCCCTCATCGCCGAAGGCTTTCACAAGGAAATCCCCAAAGGCTATATCTACTTCGCGATGGCCTTCTCCGTGGGTGTTGAGAGTCTGAATATCCGAATGCGCGCACGTCATAAGCTCCCCCCCCTGGAGCTCAAACAGCCATACCGATAAGTCGGAGCTGGCCAGCCTCCCAACCTCGGCAATGCTTGTAGCATTAGGGTGAATTGGCAGAAGTATTGCTGAGATGCGCACCAGCAAATTCTGCCCATGAACCTGATAGGTTCATGGGCGCAACGCGCGTAAAACATTCGGGGAAGTCTCACTTTGGGGAGCAGCGTGGGGCAGACCTCCTGGTCGAGGCCTCTGGCCCTGCACGGTGTCTCCGACTTCGTGGACCGGCAGGTTGGAGACCTGCCCCACGCCCCGTCAAGATGAGAATTGCCCGGGCGCATTCGCGAGTCCTTGGTAACGCGGCAGCATATCAACGGCTGGAACAACCTCCCCAAACAGACCAGCCCCATAGTCCCCGCGCCGCAGGTCAAGGCTCCCGCCTGGCCATTATCCTCCGCCAACGAACGGAACCCGCCTCGGCTCTCGCATTGTCGCATGTATCTCACGTCTCAATAACTTCTTAGCACATCGACAATCAACCAGAGTCTCCCACCCTCAGCTCGGATTACTCCGTTGCACCTCCGTTGCACCTCCGTAAGCGATACGGAGGTACTACGGAGGTGTAACGGAGGTACTACGACGAGGGTATGAGTTTTGTCACCGGGGCGCCCTGGAACACTCAGGACACAGTTGCAAAACGGACGGAAGCGGTGTCACCATAAGGACCTGTTGGTCAGCTAACCAGCAGGTTGGCTTATGGGAGATGCTCGTGGA
>JBAXTC010000217.1:0-10389 GCA_037130375.1 Verrucomicrobiota bacterium
TGCTCGATGAGCTGCGGCGGCTGGATTGGGTGCCGCGGCTGGTGCATGACAAGGCGCGCAAGATCCAAAACGCGATGGGCGAGCTCGAACAACAGTTGGGGAAACCGCCCTCGGAAGAGCAGATGGCGCGCGCACTGGGTCTTTCACCGGCGGATTACCGCGGCTGGCTGGATGACATCCGGCCGATCTCCTTCATCAGCCTGGATGCCGCCCCCCGCAGCGATGGCCCCGAAGGCGCCACTCCCCATGACAACATTGCGGACGATTCCCAGGAAGACCCGTCGGAGAGCGCGTCGCGCAGCGAATTAAAGGAGTTGATTGCGCAGCGCATCGAGCAACTGCCAACAATTCAGCAAAAGGTCATGGCCCTTTACTATTTTGAAGATCTGCGTTTGCGCGAGATAGCCGAGGCGTTCGGGCTGACCGAGTCGCGCATCTCGCAGATTCACTCGCAAGCCATCCTGGCGATCCGCTCTTTCATCGAACGGCAGGAATCCGTGGCGCTTCAGATGGCAGCCGGGGGACATCCATGATTATTTTGGTTGGCGCGATCGTTGTGATCGTGTCGGTTGCCGGCGGGTTCATGATGGCCGGCGGCTACCTTAAAACGCTCTACCACATCTCGGAAGTGGTGATTATCGGCGGAGCCGCGCTCGGAGCGCTGATCATTATGGCACCCAAAAAGGTGCTGCTGGACCTCGGGCGGCTGTCCCTCCAAGCGTTCAAGGGCACGCCGTTTAAGCGCGATGCCTACGACGAACTATTCATGGTGCTCTATGAATTGTTTCTGCTCGGCCGGCGCAATGGCCTGATCGCGCTCGAGGACCATCTTATCACACCGGCCAATAGCGCCATTTTCCGGCGGTATCCGAGTCTGGCGGAGAACCAGGCCGGGCTGGATTTTCTCTGCGGGTCGTTGCGGCCGGTCATTGATGGCCGCGTCAAGGCCGAACAGTTGCGCCAGTTACTCGAAACGGACCTCAACCGTATGGAGGAGGAGGGCCACGCACCCATCGATGTTCTGACCCGCACGAGCGACGCCCTGCCCGGTTTTGGCATCGTGGCTGCCGTGTTGGGCATCGTCATCACGATGGCGTCCGTTTCCGGGCCGATCGAAGTCATCGGCGAAAAGGTGGCTGCGGCGCTGGTCGGAACGTTCCTCGGCATTTTTCTCGCCTACGGCTTCGTAGGTCCGTTCGCGACGAACATGGAATTCAACTTGATGGCGCGGCTGGCGTATTTCCGCTGTATCTCGGCCGCAGTGGTCAGTTTCGCCGCCGGCATGGCGCCGGGCATGGCGGTTGAACTGGCCCGGCGTGGTTTGAGCGAGGAACTGCGCCCGGACGCCGACGAATTGGAAAAGATGCTGAAGGCACTCAACGCCAACGCGGGCCAGGCCAAGTGAACGCCGCGCGATGAGCCGACAAAAGCATCACGGGGGATCGTGGAAGGTCGCCTACGCGGACTTCGTCACCTCGATGATGGCGCTGTTCATGGTGCTTTGGCTGACGTCCCAGGACAGCCGAGTCAAGGAGGCCATCGAACGGTCGTTTCGTAACCCGTACAGCTCGGCCACCAAGGAGTCCGTGGGCATCCTTCCGAACAGGGACGTGCAGGCTACCCAACAACAGAAGGGCAACTTCGATTCTCCATCCGCGTTAAACCTCGAAATGCTGCGCCGGATAACCCAAGACCTCGCCAAACTGCTCCAACAGGATCCCGAGGACCAGACCAGCGTCAAACTCGATCTCACTTCCGAGGGTCTTCTCATCAACGTCTTCGACCGGACACATAAGCCGATTTTTGAAGCGAGCAACGCACAGTTCACTCCCTATGGCGCCTGGGTGTTCTCGACGCTCGCCTGGGAAATCGGCCGCTACCCGACCTTCACCGTCGAATTGTCCGGCCACACTGAATCCAATCGCCCACCGGTTCGCGAAGATTATGGAAGCTGGGAACTTTGCACCGACCGCGCCAATGCCGCGCGCCGCAAGCTGTTGCAGCACGGCGCCGGGGCAACGCAGATTTGCAAGGTGTCCGGCTTGGGCGAAACGCAACCACTCGACAAAGAGCACCCGGCTGCCGAGGTCAACCGCCGCGTATCCGTGCTGCTCAAAATCCAGCAGGGCAGCCGTGTGGGGGACAGCGTGACCAACCAGGTCGAAACAGCGGCCCCGTCACCATGAGCCAGGGCTTTGTACCATTCTCCGCGTCAACCCCCGGTGTCAGGCCGGCGGAAGCCGGCACGCGGCCGAAACCCGTGGCGAGTTCAAAAGTGGACCAAGCCTTTCGCTCGATTGGCGAATCGAGTCTTCCGGCGGGCGTCACGCCTCCGGCGGCTCAGGAACCCAAGGTCACGCTCGAACGGGACGGCGGGCGCGTTACGCGCATCAAAATCCAGTGCGTGTGCGGCCACACCATCGAATTGGCTTGCGAATGAAAATCCGCATCACCGCCGTCGATCCGAATTGCGCGCTGCGCCCGGCCAAAGCGGAAAAAAGCTTCGCCTGGCCGGAAACTTTTGCCCTCGCGCCGGCGGGCGACCTTACGAAAACCCCCAAAACCGGTATTTTTCTGGTTGGCATTGGCATTGCTTGGAGTGCTACTGCGTATGGATGTCAGTCTTTATCAAGCAGCGGCGGCAATGAACGCCAGCGCGCGATGGCAAGAGGTTATCTCGGAAAACCTCTCGGCCAGCCAGATTCCCGGATTCAAGAAACAAGAACTTTCCTTCAGCGCCGTGCAGGCGCGCATCGCGGGGACTTCATCGGCAAACGCCCGGCGTTTTACGATGCCGCTGGCCGTTGCCACCACCAATCTCCAGGCGGGCGAACTCCGGCCCACCGGTGTCCCCACCGATCTCGCCATCGAAGGTTCGGGGGTGTTTGAAGTGCAGATGCCTGGCGGCGGGCGGGGCTACACGCGCGACGGCGGATTTCGGGTCAATACGCAAGGGGAGCTGGTAACGAAGCAGGGCATGCCAGTCATGGGTGACGCCGGACCGCTGCAGCTCGACACGAGCAACTCCGGACCGATCTCCGTGGCGCCCACCGGCGAGGTCTCGCAAGGCGCGGTGCTGAAAGGGCGGTTGAAGCTTTCAGACTTCAGTAACCCCGACGCGCTGGTTTCGACCGGCACCGGCCTTTTCACCGCCGCCGACCCGGCCGTCCCACCTCCCCCCGCCAGCGGTGCCATGGTGCGCCAGGGTTTCATCGAGAATGCCAATACTTCGTCGGTCGGGGAAATGGTGAATTTAATAAGCGCGATGCGACTTTTTCAGGCGAACCAAAAAATCATTCAAACAGAGGATGATCGCCTGGGCCGCCTCATCACCGACGTCGGGAACCCACTAGTTTAGCCATGCATCGCCATCACCATCTACAAGCGCGGCGTTGGGCACTGGTTGCCTTTCCCAGCGCCTGCTGCCCGGCTCCTCGCCCGGACGACCCGAACCAAAGACACTGATATGATCCGTTCCCTCTATTCTGCCGCCGCCGGGATGCAAGCCCAGCAGCTCAACCTCGATGTCATCTCGAACAACCTTGCGAACGTCAACACCACCGGGTTCAAGAAAAGCAAGACCGAGTTCGAGGATTTGCTTTACCAGACGACGCGTTCGCCCGGCGCCGAGCAGGGCAGCGGCAACCAGCTTCCCACCGGCATTCAAATCGGCCACGGATCGCGGCTGGTAGCCACCTCGCGCATCTTCACCAATGGCGAGTTGACCCAAACCGGCGAGCGGCTTGACCTCGCGATCAATGGTGATGGCTTCCTCGAAGTGCAGATGCCCGACGGCACCAACGCCTATACTCGAGCGGGCTCAATGAAAACCTCGTCGGATGGTCGCATCATGACCAGTGATGGTCTGCCGGTGCTGAGCGGATTCCAGGCCGTGCCGGCGGGCACCACCAACGTCACCATCTCGCCAGCCGGGAATGTGACCTATGCCACGCCCAGCGGCAACACCAGCTTTACGGTCCAGCTCACACGGTTCACCAACCCGAACGGCCTCGACAGCATCGGCCGCAATCTCTACAAGGAAACTCCAGCCTCCGGCTCGCCGCAGCTCGGCACCCCAGGCTCGAACGGGTTTGGCGAGCTCAGCCAGGGCTCGCTCGAATTGTCCAACGTCAAGGTCGTGGAAGAAATGGTGAGCCTCATCATGGCCCAGCGCGCTTACGAGGTCAATTCCAAGGCCGTTCAGGCCGCCGACGAAATGCTGCAATCTGGTAACAGCCTGAAACGCTAATGAACTGGATACGCGCCATACTTGTTCCCAGCCTTGCCCTGGCCGGCCTCGCCCTCGGACCGTCCGCAGTTGGCGCCGCAGCCGGCTCGGGTGTGCCTGCGCTGCGCCCCGGCGCAACCAACGCCTCCGCCAGTTCGGTGGCGCGCCCGCCCCGCCGCCTCGAGGAAGAGGAGTTGCGCCAGCTTCTGACAGACTTTTTGAATGATGGATACGGCAAGAACGGCGCGGAATGGGAAGTGCGCGTTACCCGGCTCTGGACGCCGCTGCCGGTGCCGGAGGGACCGCTGACGGTCGAGATTCTTGAGCCGTCCATCAACCGCATCACCTCGAACTCCATCCTGCGCTGCGAAATACGGGCCGGTCGCCAGCTCGTCGGAACGCGGCAGGTGCCAGTTTACATCCGGCTCTGGCGCAAGGTTTTGATTGCCGAAACGACGCTGCAGCGCGGTCAACTGCTGAGCGATGTCGCGCTGGCCCTCGAACGCCGCGATGTGCTGACCCTGCGTGATCCCCTTTATGAGCTGCCATCCGCCGCCGCGGCCTACGAACTGGCCGAGAGCGTCACGGCAGGCGCGCCGTTGACTGCTCGCGCGTTCCGGCTCAAGCCGGTGGTTTTTCGCGGCAAAACCGTCACTGCCATTATGACGGACAATGCGCTGACTATTTCGCTGAAAGTCGAGGTATTGGAAGAGGGTGTGCCCGGGCAGTTGGTGCGCGTGCGCAATCTTCACTCGCGTCGCGAACTTCGAGGAAAGGTCCAGGATGAACAAACGATTCTTATCTCACTTTGAACCACGCCGGTTTTCCCCCGGCATCACGCTGGCGGCCAGCGCGCTGCTCTTTTGCGCAGCCTCACTGCCGGCCGATTCGCTCTGGCACGATGACGTGGCCAAGTCGATGTTCTCCGACAAACGGGCCGGGCGGATCGGTGACTTGGTGACAATTCTCGTCCAGGAAAGCACCACCGCAACCAAAGATAACAGCACCAAAACCTCCAAACAATCCGGCGTGGATGCCGCCGTTGCGACCTTTCTATTCAGCCCAGGTGCCAGCGGCCTGATGACCCAGGGCGGCCAGATGCCGGCCTTGAAATTCAGCAACAAAAGCACCTTCGACGGCGGGGGCACCATCAACAATTCACAGAATATTGTGGCCAGCCTCGCCGTCCGGGTCGTGGACGTATTGCCGAACAGAAACCTGATCATCGAGGGGAATCGCACCAGCTCATTCTCGGGTGAACAGCAGACAATCATCCTGCGCGGCACCATCCGGCCGGACGACATCATGGCGAACAACACCGTGCTGAGCTGGAATATCGCCGACGCCACCATCAAGTTCGTCTCCAAAGGCACCATCACCGACAGCCAGCGCAAGGGCTGGTTTCAACGGTTGTGGGATAAGCTAAGCCCATTCTGATTTGCCGCCCTGAGCCCATGTCACACCGCCGCCCAGTTCAAATCGGTTTCGGATTCCGAAATTCGAGCCTTGCATCAGCCGTCCGGCAATTGGCCTTGCCGCTGACGTTGCTGCTGGCGTTCGGTTGCCCGTCCGGCTCTTTGGCCGGCGGCGTGCTGGTCCGCGACCTGGTCATGGTCGCCGGCGCGCGTGACAATCAGCTCGTCGGTTACGGCCTGGTGGTCGGCCTCGCCGGGGACGGCGATAAGGACCCGATTTACACGAAGCAAACTGTCGCCAATATCCTTCAGCGTTATGGCATCAGTGTGCCCTCCACGGCCCTCTCCTCCAAGAACGTTGGCGTGGTCCTGGTGACTGCGGACATTCCGGCCTTCGCCAAACCGGGCGCGCGGCTCGATGTGCAGGTTTCATCCATGGGTGATGCCCAGTCGCTGCAAGGGGGCGTGCTCTTGCAGACGCCGCTCATGGGCGCTGATAACCGCGCTTATGCCGTTGCCCAGGGGCCGCTGTCCGTAGGCGGTTTTAGCGCCGGCCAGTCGGGCGGCGGCGGGGCGACCGTGACCAAGAACCACCCCACCGTCGGCACCATCATCGGCGGCGCAATCGTCGAACGTGAAATCCCCGCATCCATCGTGCGCGACAATACGATTGAACTCTTGCTGCGCGAACCGAGTTTCACTTCGGCTGCGCGCCTTGCCGAGGCGGTCAACCAGGTCTTCACCAATGCCGCGCAGGCCGTTGACTCGACCTCGATTCGCGTGCGCATGCCCGAGGGCATGGAACGATTCCCGGTGGATTTCATCGCCCGGCTCGAAAGCGTCGAAGTGACGCCCGATACCGCCGCCCGCATCATCATCAACGAGCGCACCGGGACAATTGTCGCCACCTCAGCCATCCGAATTTCCCGCTGCGCCGTGTCGCAGGGCAATCTGGTCATCACCATCGCCAGCAGCCTCGACGTTTCGCAGCCGAGTCCATTCAGCCAGACCGGCTCGACGGTGGTCACGCCGCGCACCGACACGAAGGTTACCGAGAACAAAGCCAGCCTCGTGGCGCTGCCGGAATTGCCGACAATCGAGAAAATCGCCTCCGCGCTCAATGCCCTCGGGGTGACACCGCGCGACATGATGGCGATTTTTCAAGCCATGAAACAGGCCGGCGCCTTGCAGGCGGAGTTGATTATTCGCTGATATGAACATTGCTTCGCTACAATCACTTCGGGTCGAGGCCGCCAATTTATCGCTGGACCGACTCGCCGCCAGCACGCAGGTGCCCGAGTCGGAGAAAGTCGCGGAAGTCAGCCGGGCCTTCGAGGCGGTGCTGCTGCGCCAAATACTATCGGAAAGCCAGCGTCCAGTCTTTGAGTCGCCCTACGCCGGCAACTCCGCCACCGACGGCATTTACCGCGACATCGTCGTGAACCAGATGGCCGAAGATATTTCCAAATCCGGCAGTTTCGGCCTGGGCAGGAGCCTCGCGCGCGAGCTGCAACGTCAAACTGGCGCAGCGCAGAATACTGCGCAGAACACCGCCGCGCAGAACGCCGTGCCGGAAGGTCATAACGCCCGCAAGGCGCCCCTTAAAAGTCCAAAGTCATGAATGAATTGCTGCAGAATTTTATCGAGAGTCTCCGCGAAGAGTTGAAACAATACGGCGAGCTGCTCGCTTTGTTGGATGCCCAGCAGGAACAAGTCGTCCGCCGCCTGGCTGATGAACTGTCCGAAACCGTTTCCACCATCAACTCGCAGGGCGAAGTAATCCAGGCCGCCCGCCGCGAACGGGACCAGCGCCGCCGTGAATTGGCCAGGTTCCTCCTCCTGCCCGATGAAACGCTCATCACCCAATTGATTCCGTCGCTCCCCGAGGCTTATCGGCCTCTTGTTTCGGCGCTTGTGGGCGAGAATAACCATCTTCTGGCGCGGGTCCAGCAGCGTGCGCGCCGGAACCACATTTTACTCAGCCGCTCCCTGGAACTCATGGGCCAGTTCATCAATTCGTTGTGTGCCATTGGAGCGCCGACCTACAATGAAGCCGGCGGCATGGCGCGCGCGATGTCGCCGGGTCGCGCCCTTTACGAAGCAGTCGGTTGATCTCTGTTTATGCCAGGCCTTTTTGGAATGCTCAACCTCGGCGCCCGCTCGCTGCAAACGCAGCAGCAGGGGGTGGAAGTGGCCGGCCACAACCTGGCCAACGCCAGCAACCCCGCTTACTCGCGTCAGCGTCTCGAAATCCAAGCCAGCACCCCCCTGTCAACGAGCATTGGCCCCGTGGGCACTGGCGCCGACGCCGTCGCCATCAGGCAGTTGCGCGACACGCTCCTCGACCAGCAGATTCAGGGCGAGACCAGCGTCATCAGCTTTCTGCAATCGCAGCAAACCGCGCTGCAATACGCCGAGGCCGGTATCGGTGAACAGCTTCAAGGCGCCGGCAGCACCGGCGACGTTGGCTCGCCGGGAGGGTTAGCCAGCGATTTGAGCGGCCTCTTCAACGCGTTCCAGGACATGAGCACCGCCCCGAGCTCGATGACCGGCCGCCAGGCCGTCATCTCGCAGGCGCAGCAATTAACCACCCAATTCAACCAGTTGGACCAGCGCATCACCTCGATCAATGGCCAACTCAACCAGTCGGTCCAAACCGATGTCGGAAGCGCCAACCAACTCCTGTCGGACATCGCCGGGCTCAACCACCAAATCGCCGGCGCCGAGGCGGGCACCGGTGCGGCCAATGATTTGCGCGATTTGCGCCAGCAGAAGATCGAGTCGCTCTCGCAACTGGTCAATGTCCAGGTTTCCACGGATGCAGTCGGCGGCGCCAGTCTTTCCATCGGTGGCCAGCTCCTCGTCTCGGGCGGCACCGTCCAGGACACGCTCGAGACCTATGACTCGGGCGGCGGCCAATTGCTCGTGCGCACCGCCGGTGCCGGCATTCCCCTCACGCCGGCCGGCGGCAGCATCGCGGGCACCATCGATGCGCGCGACGGCGCGCTCAAGTCACTCCACGACGGCCTCAATACCCTCGCCACGCAGATCATCTCGCAGGTCAATACCGCCTATCGCGCCGGTTACGACCTGAACGGCAACACCGGGGCTGACTTTTTCACCGGCACAAACGCCAGCGACATGGGCGTTAACGCGGCGCTGGTCAACGACCCGGCATCGCTGCAAGCCAGCGGTGTCGCAGGCGCGGCCGGCGATAACCAGGTTGTGTTGGCGTTGGGGCAAATGGCCAACGCCGCGCAGGCGGGACTTGGCAACCAGACCTTTGCGCAGAGCTACAACGGGACGATCACCGGCCTCGGGACGGCCCTGGCCTCGGTCAACACTCAACTCGATGACGAGCAATCCGTGCAATCCATGCTGCAGACCCAGCGCAATTCCGTCAGCGGCGTATCCGTCGATGAGGAAATGACCAACCTCGTGATGTTCCAGAGGGCCTTCCAGGCCTCCGCCCATCTCGTAAGTGTCGTTGACCAGATGCTGGGCATCGTCGTGTCCCTCGGCCAATAAACTTCCCCCTTCCAACCTTGAACCCATTCATCTATGCGCATAGCTTTTAACACCTTCCCGGATTCGGTGACCAGCCAGTTAGCGGGGTTGAGCAGCCAAATGAATCGCCTCCAAAACCAGGCCGCCACCGGCAAACGCATTTCGCAACTCGATGACGATCCGTCCGTGATGCGGCAGGTTCTGGACTTGCAGACGCAGGACAGCCAGATCGCTCAATACCGCAAGAACATCGCTTCTCTCCAGACGCTGGCCAACAGTACCTACAACGCGATGTCCGGCCTGCAAACGATCTCCGCTCGCGCGGGCGAGATTGCCACGCTGGCGAACGGCGCCCGGTCGCCGCAGGAACTGACCGCCTACGCCATCGAAGTCAACCAACTCATCCAGCAGGGCGTGCAGCTCATGAACAGCAGCGGGCAGGGCGGGCACATTTTCGGCGGCACCCAAACCACTCAGCCGCCCTTCGTCGCCACCACGGACGCCGACGGGAATGTCACCGGCGTGACCTACCAGGGCAATGAGTCTGTCCCGGCCGCCGAAATCGCCGCCGGTGCCCCGGTCTCGGTCCAGACGCCCGGCGCCAACACCTCCGGGAGCGGCCCAACCGGACTCATCACCGATAGCCGCAACGGCGCGGACTTCTTCAACCATTTGATCGCGCTGCAGAATCACCTGCGTGCAGGTGACACCGCTTCCATTTCGTCCGCGGACATCCCGGCGCTGGCGAAAGACGAGGATAACATCACCTCGCAGATCGCCCAAAACGGCCTGATTCAGTCCCACCTTTCCGTCGCCGATTCCCTCGCGTCCACCCAATCCCTGTCGGTCAAACAGAGTATCTCCCAGAACTCCGACGCCGACCTGGCCCAGACGCTGACCAAACTGAGCGCCACCCAAACCGCCTACCAGGTCGCCTTGCAAAGCGGAGCTAAACTGCTCAGCCAGAGCCAGTCGTTGCTAAATTATCTGACGTAACCTCGTTCGGATCCGGCGCGCCGCCCCGAGCCTGCGAAGATCGGGTCCACCCCACCGCCAAGCTCGGCACGGCGAAGCTGGTTAGTTGCCCGCCTGGGCCGTGCGTCGTGCGCTCGGCAAATTGCTCGGCCAAGCGAGAAGGTCAGGGTGAGGTCAGGGCTACTCTAAAGTCCTGCCAGTTGAGGGAAAATCATGTTCTGCAGCCCTGAAATCCGAAGACCGAAGGCCGAAACCCGAAAGAAG
>JBAXTC010000218.1:0-10325 GCA_037130375.1 Verrucomicrobiota bacterium
ATAGAAGAAAGCGAACACGATGGCGAAGTGCTGTTTCTTCATCCGTGGTGCGCAAGAATCAAAGTTGAGTGACTGAAGTGTGATGGGTTGAGAGTGCTCAACCGTGCCCGGCGCAAACCTTCTCTGGCGCAATCTTCATGTCCGGGATGTCCGGAAGGAACAGGTGTACCAAATATGCGTGTTGACACAGCACGGTGAATTTGATATGTCCTATCGGAACAGTATGGCTAAGCAACAATAAACAACAAAAGGAATGGAAATGAAGATTAGCAACTCGGTGTTTACGGTTTCCCTGCTCATTGTCGGGCTGGGGCTTGCGGCCAACGGATAGCATATCACGGAAAGGATGACCATGGGCGGCGACAAACGTTTTTACGATAGTAAGGGGATAGACCATGGGGATGAGAGTAGCGCAGAGATTGCGAGCAGACGTTACCTAGAGGAGGAGCGGGAGGCGAGAAGCAAGGGGGTTGAATTACAACAAAAGCAGGCTCAAGCAACGGAGCGTCTAGCAAGTCAGGGATTGGAATGTCAGCGCCAACAGGCTGAGGCAGCGGAGCGTGCGGCGAGCGAAGCAAGAATGCAGCATCTTGAACAAATGCAGCATAGTCGGAGAATGGAAGAGCTTAAGGAAGCCGAGTTGATCGAACAGCAAGAGCTTGCTCAGTTCCAAAAAGATGTGGCTTTCCTTGAGGGAGAGAGTGAAGAGGCACGATTAGATTACCTCACCAAACGCATCGGCCTACGAGAGGGCTTTGCGAAACAATACGAGGCACCACTTCGGAATCGTCTTTTGAAAATGTTGGATGAAATAGTCGATTCCAATCCCGGATTAAAGGAGAGCACATTGGTTTGTGTTGAAAAGGAGAAGTTGTTAGTTAGCCGCCAATCTGCATTAAGCGAGGCAGAGCGGCGATTGGCACGCCTCAAACCTAAGAAGCCAAAAGAAAAATGGGTTCGGGTTTGCTTTTTGGTTCTGTCTATTCTTTTCTGTTGGGGCATTCCCTACATTATCGCAGCTATGGCTTGGCGTAGGGCAGAAAACAACCCTGACCTTAGTGCTACAACGGAAGAGGTCCAACGCCTGACGTTGGAAACACAAGCGTTGGAGCCAGAGTTGAAAGACCTAAAGAAGCGACGATTTGATGCCTTGAGGAAGCGTATAACGGAGTTTGTTGGGGAGCTTGATGTGCGCCGTGTTGTCTCAAGCATGATGAGCCAAGAAGAGTATGTCGGAATGGTCAGGGATTGCGTGGAGCGATTTCAGGAGAATCTCCCAAACCGATGCAGAATAAATCCTGCGCTAGTGAGCGCAACGTGGTGCGAAGAATCATACCAAAGCCTCATTAAGGAACTTACCAAACGTGCGATTGAGTTCGTGGAAGTCGCGGCTCTGAATAAACAGGCGAAAGGGTAAAGATGCCCTCTCGCCAACGAATTCTTCGTATCGGGTGGGGTTGTTTAAGCGTGCCCGTGGCAAGACCAGCGCATCGTTTTAATCATCCTGCCACCATTCGTCTGGTCGAAAGAACGCATCGTGGAAGTCCTCAGCGCCAAGGTATTCGTTCAGCGCACTGAAGTTTCTGGCAGAGGCATCGAAAGAGCGATCCTCGAAAAGTCAGAATCTACCCGCGTAGCGTCAAGTACGAGCGAGCGCGCCAAAAACCAAATTCCTATCAGTATTTTCGCCGCACTGCATACGCGAATCAGGTAGCCTCAGGCCTATGCTGACACGACTCAGAATCAAGAATTTCAAGCGCTTCCCGAACGCCGATATTGAGCTGGGCCAGGCGGTCGTCTTCATTGGCCGGTCCCGGGTCCGCCGACGTGAAGGCCAGCGACGACTTCTTGAATCCGCTCTTTGACCGCTTCTTCCAAGAACTCGGGTTGCCGAACTTGCTCCGCAAAACCAACTACCACGCCCTCGCCAGCCTCGTGCCGGCCGATAAGATCGACCCCGAAGTTACCGAGAAACTGAACGGAATCCTCGCCGTCGCCGGCAAAGCCATTCCAAAGGTCGTGTAGGCGGTCCTCCCGGTTCGCCTAAGTTTTCGTTACGCGGGCGGGGGTATCATCAGGCCCTGGATTTGCGCGGGCGTCAGTGTGACGGCGGGTTTGAATTTCGCGCCGTCCATGTAGGCCAACAGGCTGTGGCGCATTTGCCGCGCGACCGGGTTTTGTTCGAGGTCTTTGTTCAAGTCGATGCTGCACACCAGGACTTTGCCCGCGCCCACTTTCGCCTCGAACACCAAACCCAGCTTGCGACTGGTGACCCAGTCATCGATGACTTGCACGGTTGGGCGCAATTCTCTTGGCAGGTCGTCAAGGAGCATCGCGCCGGCCCGGGAGACCAGATACCACCATTGCCAGTTGCTGTGGAACTCGGTCGGGAACTGCGCCAGCGCCGGGTGTTTCGGGTTGCAGAGAATGCCGAGTGTCGTGGGCGGCTGCCGGTGGGTCCAGGCGGTGTTCCAGAAGATGCTCGAAAACCCGAGTGCGACCTTGGCGGCCGTGTCGTTCTTCACTCGGTTCGGCGGGATGAGCAGCAGCACCTTGCCGCCGGCGTTGAGCGCAGCCAGAGCCTGGTCATTCAACTCATCCACCACAACCACCCTTGGCGGCGGCTTCGTATCCACGTTGGGCGGATAGACCCACACGTCCCAGTCGTTCTCAAACATGGCAGGGTCGGCGCGTCGGGGCAATGAGCCGGGGGACACCTGGCCGACGCCAATAATCAGTTTGTATCTCGCTGGCGCCCGCACTGACTTCAGGTCCAAACTCAAGCTGCCGAGCGGAATGCCGTTGTCCACGGGAATGGGCTTCACGCCCCAACCGGCATTGGTCACGCAGTTGCCGTCGGCATCCAGCAGCCTCCAAACCACCGCCGCGGGGTTCAGAGGCGCCGGTCCGAAGTTGGCCACTTCGATATCCGCTTCGAGTTTCTCATCCGTGGTGAAGACACGTTTGCTCATCCGCGCCAGCGGCACGGTCGTGTTGCAGAAGCGGTGGTACTCTTCGGCGGTAACGTAGCCTTTATCGTCCCAAAACGGATCGACTACGCCTACCAGCGCAGTGCCTTGGCCGGGAAAGTCGTGAAGGTCGAGCAGTTCAAATCCGCCCATGCCGGGCGTGCGCAAGGCCGATTCGATGTCTTCCTTGTAGCAGAGCGTCTGCAGCTTGCCGGAGGCGAGGAGGAAATCGCGCGCCTGGCCGCCCAGGTGATGCGCGTTGAGCGTATCGCGGAAGATCTCGAAGTTCTTCGGCTTGAGATAGCCTTTGTATTTGGGGATTTCATCGAAGTTCGGATAGACGCACCACTGGCCGATTTCGTGGCTGATGACTGGGACGCTTCGCTGCTGGATGTAGTCGCGGTAATCGGCCCGCGTGTCGGGCGGATGCGCATTGAGGCGGGACTTCAATCCCGCGCCCCAGGCCTGAGCCCGCGGGTCGGGCGAGACGTGGAACTGGTTTTCCGCGATCTGGGGCCATCCGGAGCCGCTCGTCCAGAGGCGGCGCGGGTCCTGCGCCTTGAAATGCTCGACCCATTTGGCGAGGTAAGCCGCGGAGGTCTTGCCTCGGGGCTCGTTGCCGTGCGGCATGAGGAGGAAAGATGGGTGGTTCCCGTAGGCCTTGAGGATGCGGTCCGTTTCGTCATAGAGCCACTGGTCCACCGGCAGGCCGTCCCCGATGGAGGTGGACTGGTTGGGCCAACAAGTTTCTACCTGGAGGTAGAATCCCAGTTGATCGGCGGCGATGAAAGCGGCCTCCGGCGGGCAATAGGAATGGAATCGGAAGAGGTTCAGGCCATAAGCCTTGGCGATGCGGATGATGCGCTTCCAGGAATCCACATCGGTGGGCGGATGGCCGGTGAGCGGGAAGATGCAGCACTCGAGAGTGCCACGGATGAATATCTTGCGGCCATTGAGGACCAATTGCGTGCCTTGGGTCGAGACCTCGCGGAGGCCGAAAACTGCAGACTTTCCGGGACCAGCCCCGACCAGAGAAGTATCCAACACGCAACATACCGGACTGAACTCATCCCAACTCGCCACCTTCTCTCCCAGCAAGAGGTCTTCTTGAAACTTTCCGCCGTCTGGCCCCCAGGAGACATCGATCGTCTTCCGGACAAGATTGCGGTCAGCAGACAAATCCATCCGACCGCAGGATAAAATGAGTTTGCCGCTACCCTCGCTGCCCGTTGCGTTTCCAATCCTGCCTTTTACTGTCACCGACCTCGTCGCGACGTGCGGATAAACTTGCACATCCTCAATCCACACAGGGGAAGTCGCGCGCAGGCTGATATCCCCGACGATCCCATTCCAATTCCCCTGAGTGTGATCGGTGACGCAATGCGAGTTGACGCCGACATCCACGACCAGGCTGTTATCCACCCGGATGGTGAGCCGATGGCGGCCCGTCGGCAACCCAACGCCAAGGACGTACTCGTGGGGTGTGGACAAGCTATTATTCGACCCGATTTCTCTGTCGTCAATCCAAACCCGAGTTTCCCAGTGAGGCCGCTCCAACGTCAGCACCACCCGCTTGCCCTTCCAGTCCGCCGGGATATCAACGTCGCGCTGGTACCACGCCGCGCCAGCGTAATATTTTTCCGGCTGCAACCAGAAGGGCACCTTGACGTTGCCGGGCTGGCGATATTTCGCGTATTCCGGCGCGGTGAACCACGATTTATCCACAATATCGCCGGTCCATTTGGTTTCGACTGTTACGTCATCGCCGATGCCCTGCGCGGGCAACGAGCCGGGCAGTTTGACCTTATCCGGCAACGCGCGTTGAAACCACTTCTCTTGCATGCCGGTGTTGTCGCGGTCCAACTGGAAGCGCCACCGGCCGGCCAGAGAGTTGGACTCGGCCGCGGTTGCGAGCGCGCTGCTGAGAAGACTGGCGCTGAGGAGGATGGCGGATAGTGGATTCATGCCGTTCGGATTTCGGGTTTCGGATTTCACGACTAGTTCACCAACTCCGTCTCGGTGAGGACGAAGCAGGCAATCCAGATTTCGTTGAAGCCGGTCTTGGTTTGGGTTGTCACCGGCTTATGAGAGTCCAATCTGCAAACGAGTCGTGGTTAATCCAGTCAACAAAGCCGCATCTCATCGAACGGTGTATCCTTGAAAACGAAAGAGGCGAAAGATTGAATCTTCCGCCTCTACAACAACCAACCCATCCTGGATTACTTCGTGCCCAGGATTGCGTCTTTGGCAGCCTTGGCGACGCGGAACTTGACCACGCGCTTGGCAGCAATTTTAATCGTCTCGCCGGTTGCGGGATTGCGACCCATGCGAGCTTTGCGATTTACCAGAACAATCTTGCCCAATCCGGGAATCGTGAAAGAGTTCTTGGCGTTTTTGTATGCCAGTGCAACCAGAGCTTCCAGAGTTTGCACAGCCTGCGTTTTTGTTAGACCAACAGTTTCCGCAAGGGATGCGGCGATTTGTGATTTAGTTAATGCTTTTGCCATATTGACGGGTATGGATAACCGTAAAACCCAATAGATGCAAGGGGGAACTCAAAGAATTCTCCGGGTAGAGCCGGTGGTTCCCTTGCGGGCCGCCCCGACGCGCCAGCCACTTGCGCCAAACCCGAATCACTTCCCACCGATACCGCCCTGTCGTTTCTATAAACATGCCACTCCTGCGGAGTTAATTTCACATGGCCTTATTCCACTCAACACAGCGCACAAGGCTGGCGGCTATCTCTCTGTTATCTTCGTTATCTCCTGTTCAAATCCGAGGAGATTAAACGGACTTGAGGACGGTGGCGCCGGCGGCGGGGCGCGAGACGAAGAGGGTGGGCGTGATCTTCGTCCGCTTCTGGTATTCGGAGGCTAATCTTTCGGAGATGGGGGCGACTTTGTCAGCGCGGACGAGGGCCACGGTGCATCCGCCAAAGCCTCCGCCGGTCATTCGGCAGCCGATGACGCCGGCTTTTGGGCCGATCGACTGGGCAATCTCCACGATGGCGTCCAACTCCGGGCAGCTCACTTCGTAATCGTCGCGGAGCGAGGAGTGGCTGGCATACATGAGCTGGCCGACGGTCGGCCAGTTTGAAGCACGCACTCCCTCCGCCGCGTGAAGGGTTCGCTCGATTTCACTAATAATGTGCCGCGCACGACGGAACACTGTATCGTCCATTCTGCCGCGAGCGCCTTCGAGCATGTCCGCGTCGGCGTCGCGCAGTGAGGAGACCCCAAGAGTTTTGGCTGCCTGTTCGCATTGCGTCCGGCGTTTGGCATATTCGCCGCCGGTCAACTCGTGCTTCACATTGGTGTTGGTGATGAGAAGCGCCACGGTGGGATCGGTCATCGGGACCAGTTCGGGCTTTTGCGAGCGACAGTCGAGCAGGAGCAGGTGGTCCTTCTGTCCCATGACAGAGATAAACTGGTCCATGATGCCGCAGGGCACTCCGGCGAACTCATGCTCGGCCTTTTGGCAAAGCAACGCCTTTTCCACCGGATCCAACTTCTGGCCGGTAATCGCTTCGAGCAGTGTCGCGGTCGAGACTTCCAAGGCCGCGCTGCTGGACAGCCCGCTGCCGAGCGGGACGGTCGAGTGGATGAGTGCGTCAAAGCCGGATAAATTCAACCCGCGCGACTGGAACCCGGCAATCACGCCGGCTGGGTAATTGGACCAGGTTCCCTTGGGAGCAGGTTTCACCGGCTGACTCAGATCGAGTGTGGCAGCGTCGTCTTCCGTCGTGGAGCGCAGTTGGATTCTTGTTGGGGCATTGGCCGCCGGCGCCGCTGCGATGACCGTATAGCGGTCGATGGCCATCGGCAGGACGAAGCCGTCGTTGTAATCCGTGTGCTCGCCGATGACATTTACGCGGCCCGGGGCAGCGGCAATCCACCGCGGCTGGCGGCCGTAAGTTCGGGCGAATTGTTGTGCCGTATAGTCGCCGAGTTCGCGCAGAGTCATGCGGCGGTTGAGAACTTGTGGCTTGTCGTCTGGCGGTAGGTCTGGTCGGGGCGCAGGATAACCGAGGGGAACTTCGGCTGGTTGACCGAGTCCGGGAAATGCTCCGTCTCGAGGCAGAATCCGGCGTGGTTTTGATAGACGACACCGCGTTTGCCGGTGAGCGAACCGTTCATGGAGTTGGCCGTATAAAGCTGAACCCCGGGCTCGGTCGTATGCACCTCCATGACGCGGCCGCTCTTCGGCTCATAGGCCCGCGCTGCGAGGGCGAGGCTCTTGCCGCCGCTGTTCAGGACAAAATTGTGGTCGTAGCCGACGGGGTTCATGTGCAACTGGGAAAAGCGCGCGCCGATGGGCTGCGGCTTGGTGAAGTCCAAAGGCGTGCCCTTGACCGGCTTGATTTCTCCGGTGGGAATCAGCGTGCCATCCGCAGGGGTGTAATAGTCGGCTGCAATCATCAGCTCGTGGCCCAGCACGTCGCCTTCTGTGGCGAGGTTGAAGTAGGAGTGATTGGTCAGGTTGACGGGGGTCGGTCGATCTGTGGTGGCGGTGTAATCGATGCGAAACTCGTTGGCGTCAGTCAAGGTCATGGTGACAGCGACCGCGAGATTGCCGGGGTAGCCCTCTTCGCCATTAGGGCTGGTGTGGGTGAATTTTATCGCCGCGCCGGCTTGGTGCTCTGCCTTCCACAGGGCCTTGTCGAAGCCCTTGATCCCGCCGTGGAGATGGTTCGGCCCGTTGTTGATCGCCAGCACGTAGGTTTTTCCGTCGAGCGTGAACCGGCCATTGGCAATGCGATTTGCAACCCGCCCGACGGTGCAGCCGAAGCAAGGGTGTCCTTTGAGATACTGGTCGAGGTTATCAAAGCCCAGGACGACGTCGCCGAGTTTGCCGTTGCGGTCCGGCACGTGCAACTCGGTGATGATGGTTCCGTAATTGGTGATTTTGGCGACGAGGCCGTGGGTGTTGGTCAGGGTGAAAAGCTCCACCGGTGTGCCGTCGGCTAGTTTGCCGAAGCTGGATTTCTGAGTGTTCGGGTTCATAGGTGTCATTTCTTGTCACGCCTTTGGGGCTGGGCAGGTTTGATGCTGGCGCGCCAGGTCAGGAAGAGCATGAATACTCCAAAGACCAGGAGGACAGCGCCCCAGCCGAGGTTAATATTGATGCCCAGCGAGTGCTTTTCGTAGATGGCCTTGTCGGACACGGCGCCGAAGATGACCAGAATGAGGCCGAACAGGCTGAACATGATGCCAATGGGAAGTCGAAGGTCGAAGTTCATGGTGATGGTTTGAGCTGAGGTTTACCAGAAAATGATATTCAGAATGAGAGTGGCCAGCAGCACGAGGATGCCGACGGTCACTGGTTGTTTATACCAGGGTTCATGGGCCGTTTCGGGCTTGGGCGTCAGCGAATACACAAGCCCCTTGAGTTCCTCGTCGCTCTTGGTCCGTTTGGTGGCGAGGGAGATGATGATGGTCAGGGCGAAGCACGTGGTCCAGGCGACGATGGCCATCCAGAAGTTCTGGCCCATTTCGCTGTGGAACATGAATTCCTTGGCGATCCAGCCGCCCTTTATCCCGACATCCGCGCCTTCGGAGAGGGCCAGTCCATGGAAGAAGGCAGCGCCCAGTGTGCCGCCGAGCAAGCCGAAGAAGGCGCCGTGGCCGGTGGTGCGGCGCCAGAACATGCCGAGCAGGAAGGTGGCAAATAGCGGCGCGTTGACGAAACCGAACACGAGCTGGAGCATGTCCATGATGTTATTGAATTTGGAGGCGAGGTAGGCGCAGCCGATGCTGACGAGGATGCCGAACACGGTAGCCCAGCGGCCCATCCAGAGATAGTGAGCGTCCGATTTCTTGGGTGCGAGGTAGCTTTGGTAGATGTCGTAAGTCCAGACGGTATTAAACGCAGTGACATTGCCTGCCATGCCGGACATAAACGACGCCATCAGTGCGGTGAACCCGATGCCCAGGAGGCCGGTGGGGAAGTATTTAGCGAGCAACATGGGGATGGTCATGTTGTAGTCGATGCCTTTGGCAGGGTTGTTGTCCACGAAGGGCAGGAAATGGTCGCCGGCATAGTACATGGCGATGGCAATCATGCCGGGGAGAATCACGAGTGCTGGGAAGAGCATCTTGGGGATTGCGGCAATGAGCGGAGTGCGGCGGGCGGCGGACATGGAGTTGGCGGCCATGGCGCGTTGCACGACGAGGAAATCCGTACACCAATAGCCAAACGAGAGGACGAAACCGAGGCCCATCGTCATGCCGAACCAGCCGACGCCCATCGGATTCTCCAAAGAGCTGCCCATGTGTTTCCATGATTCCGACCACGTGCCGGCGGCAAAATGCTGGCTGGTGGCGACGGGGATGAGCTTTTGCTGGAGACCGGACCAGCCGCCGATGTCTTTGAGGGCAAGAAAGACCAGGGGCGAAAAGCCGAGCACGATCATGAAGAACTGCAAGACCTCGTTGTAAATGGCCGAAGTGAGGCCGCCTAGAAAGATATAGACCAGCACAATGAAGGCGGAGACTGCGATGCAGGCATTGTAATCCCAGCCCAGGAGTGTCTGCAGCAACTTCGCCAGCGCGTGCAGGGAGATGCCGGAGGAGAACACGGTCATGACGGCAAAAGAAATGGCATTGAACCCACGCGTCTTCTCATCGAACCGGAGCTTGAGATATTCGGGCACCGACCGCGCGCGCGAGCCGTAGTAGAAGGGCATCATGAAGATGGCCAGGAAGACCATGGCGGGGATGGCTCCCAACCAGTAGAAGTGGCTGGTCATAATGCCGTATTTGGCGCCCGAAGCGGCCATGCCGATGACCTCCTGTGCGCCTAGGTTGGCGGAGAGAAAGGCCAGCCCGGTGACCCACGCAGGAATCGAGCGGCCCGACAGGAAAAAGTCGGTGCTGCCCTTCATGTGGCGCTTCAGAACCCACCCGATGCCAATCACGAAGCCGAAGTAGATGAGCAGGATTGCGTAGTCGATTCCGCCAAGCTGAATGTGCATAATGATGCTTTCCGGTTGCTGTTCAATCGTCCCGTTTCGCTCCAATTAAGTTTGCCAACGCGAGAGCGGGAATTTCTGATCGGGCGAATCATAATTGTTTTTGCCCGCCTGCCAATGGAATTCTCCGCCGTTTTGAAGTTGAGTGCGCATCTCAGCAAACCGATCCTTTCCAATTTTTCTGTCTATAATGTTTCTGTCTATGTTTTGTCTGTCCCTTATGCCCATAATCATTCGCACGCCCCTCTGGAGGTGAAACATTAGACAGAACAATTGAAGACGGGACAATTAGACAGAAAAATTGGAGGCAGAAAAATGGAAACGAAAGCATTTGCGGGTTACCGGGCGAAGTCCTTTGTCCTTTGGATCTTTCCAAAACCACCACC
>JBAXTC010000219.1:0-10295 GCA_037130375.1 Verrucomicrobiota bacterium
AAACCGGAACAAAATGGAACCTTGAAGTCCCTTGCCGCACTACTCGTCAGGGTGGTTTCAAGAAATCGTAGCCGCCGAGGGGAGTCGGCGCTAACACTCCGATAATCGAGGAAAAGTGCGCCGACTGCCGTCGGCGGCTACGATTTTGCAGGTTCTTGAATCCGCCTTGTTGGCGACGTGGCAAGAGATGGGCGGCGGGGTCGGTTCGCCGCGCTTCTTAAAGCCGGAATCAGTCCGTGCGCATCTCAGATTCTTCCAAAACCACCACCCTGGGTAATTGGAGCGCGGACATTCTTGTCCAATGCCGCCAGGATTTGACCCTCCTCATCCCGGAGGGATGGCCGACAATAGCCCAACGTTTAAACGTTGGGCTATTCTCGCATGTCCATCCGGGACAAAGGCTTGGACCGGTTTCTCGGGCCTTCTCTGGGCTCAAATCCTAATGACATTGGACCGCCCCAGCCCCGGCGCGTCAAAGCTTCCGCGCGGAGATGCCGCGGAACCAGCCCAGGCGATTTCCCGTGAGCGCCTGCACCGAGGCCAGCACCAAGCCGCAAATCCAATAGGGGAAACTCCGGCGCATCACGCAGTCGTTATTGGTGATGAACCGTTCCATGCGAATCTCCGCCACGCCCAGGGGCGCGAGCATCTGTTGTATCTCCTTCTCCGTGAAGGCTTGGGTGCCGCGGCTCTCGACGTGGTTCGCCAAAACCCAGCGCAGGTTTTTCCACGGCCGGCCTTTGAGCAGGGCGTGCTTTATCCACATCTTCCACGCATAGAGGCCATGACGGTTGTAGAGCATAACCTTTATCTCACCGCCGGGCCGCACGACGCGGACCAGTTCGGCCAGCGCTTTCCCGGTATTCGGAGTGTGGTGCAGCACGCCCCAGGAGTAGCCCAGGTCAAAGCTGTTCGCCGGGAATGGCAGGTTCTCGGCATCGGCCACTTGCAGGCTTTCCGGTTGCGGCAGACCGTAAACCTGGATGCGGTGGCTGACATTGGCCAGCGCCTCCTCGGTGAGATCAATTCCCGAGACGCGCGCCCCCGCCCGCAGCCATTGGATGAAGTCGGTGCCCGCCCCGAAGCCGACCTCGAGCACGCGTTTGCGGTGATACCGCGTAAACTGGGCAAACGCATGAATGAAGGGCTGGTCACGATAGCGCCATTGCTCGATCTGCTCGAAGTATTCGCGGCTGAACTTCTCCGCGTGCGCCTGGTCGGCATCGCAACTCTCCCGGTTCCAGAACGCCTTCACTTCGGCTTTGAGCGCACAGGCTCCTGCTGACCCCTCAAGCAAGGCCGGCCCTCGACGCAATGGGATCGACGCCACTGCGTGAGGTTTTTTCCTGTCATCCGGTTGGTCCATACCAGGCGTCTGCACAAGCCAATCTAGCAAAGCGGCTTTTCGGCGGGCAACACGTTTCGCCGGGCGTTTCCTTTGCCGGCGCGCGCAGGCAGGGACCGAGTCCGCTGGGCGATGACGGAACTTTGACTTGTGTGCCGGCTGCCGGGCTTCATACGATCCTCCAGCGAATGGCTTGGACTCATAAATACCGCCCTGATTGCACGCGATCCAGAGGGTTACCGAACTTGATCGGACCAGAAACATGTCTGGTCTGACATGGCCTGAACCGATTAGCATCCTGGGTATGTCACGTTTGATGTATGGTTGAACTTCCCAAGATCTCGGTTGTCACGCCAAGCTTTAACAGCGTCTCCACGATTGCGGAGACGATTCAGAGTGTGCGCGACCAGGATTATGGGAATTGGGAACATATCGTGGTGGACGGCGGTTCGCAGGACGGCACGGTGGCGGTGCTGGAAAAGTATCCGGGCTTGAAATGGGTTTCCGAGAAGGATGAAGGGCATTATCACGCGATGAACAAAGGACTCGCGCGGGCGGCGGGCGACGTGGTGGTCATTTTGAATGCGGATGATTGCTTCCGCCCCGGCGCACTGCGGAAAGTCGCGGAGGCCTTTCAAAAAACCCCCGCCTGGGATGCGCTGTTTGGGGATGTTGTCTTTGTGGATGGCCTGGGCCGTGAGATATACCGGCGGCAAGAGGCGCGTTACGACTACAATATCCTGCTGTATGGCGTGGATTACATCTGCCACCAGGCTTTGTTCGTGCGCAAGGGGGCCTATGAACGCCTCGGCGGCTATCGGCATCAAGAGTTTCTCAACTCAGCCGATTACGAATTCAAACTTCGCCTCGGGCGGGCCGGCTGCCGGGTCGGGCATCTGCCGGAGTTGCTCGTGGACTATCGGTACCACGCCCGAGGCCAGTCCGCCGACCTGCGGATTATCCGCAATATGATTCAGGAAGCGGTGATCATCCGGCGCGAGCACGGCAACCCCGGCGGCTGGCGGGGTCGGGGTCTGCGCCTCGTGTTCAAAGCCAAGCGCCAGTTGCAGAAACTGTGGTTCCGCCACACGTGCGATCTCATCCCGGGCACCTGGCGGCTGAAATCCCACCTGCGAAACAAAACCCAGTTCTCGTCCAATGCCGGCCTGGACAAGCTGTGAACGCAAACGCGAACGGCTTTACATGCGACCAGCGCTACCCTATCTTCCCCCTGGTGAACGAGGATCGGCACGTGCGCGAAGGTTTTGGCGGTGATTTAAAACCCCAAAGCCCTGGCAAAGGGACAATATGAACTGGGCTTTGGTGCGGCATTTTCCCTGGCTGGACACCCGGGCGCGCTTCGTTGCCGCCACGCCGTTGTCCGGCGCGCTGCTCGATCTGGGGTCGTCCGATGGCGAAACCCTGGGGCACATTGCCGAGCTGCGACCGGACTTGCGCCTGTTTGCCGCCGACGTTGCGGGTCAGCCGCAACAGTATCCGGCGGGATGCCAATTCCGAAAAGTGGATTTGGAGCGGGAGAAACTGCCGTGGCCAGAACGTTCGATGGATGCGATTACGTGCATGCAATTGATCGAGCATTTGAAGGATTTGACCTTGCTGCTGGCCGAGACGGCGCGGCTGATCAAGCCTGGCGGGCGGATATATTTTGAGACGCCTCATCCCAAGACCCTGGCGCTGCCCAGCCCGCGAGGCGCAGCGGCGGGGACGTTCACATTGAACTTCTTCGATGACCCAACACACGTGCGGCCGGTGGTCATGGGAGCGCTGGCGCAACAGGTGCGGGGAGCCGGTCTCGAGGTGGTGGCGAGCGGCATTTCCCGAAACTGGCTCTTTGCCGCATCCTGGCCGCTGTATTTCTTCGCGCCGCCATGCCGAAAGAAATTTACCGCCCGCGTCCATTGGTTGGGCTGGTCGGCCTGCCTGGTTGCCCGCCGCCCGCTGTGAAACCGAAGCTTTTAGTGGTGGAACTTTGGGGCCTGGGCGACCTGGTGATCGCGACGCCGTTTCTGCAGGCGGCGAGCGCCAAGTATGCCGTGACACTTGTGGCGAAACCTTACGCAAAAGACTTGCAGGCGCGGTTCTGGCGCAACGTAAAGGTGGTGCCCTTCATCGCGCCGTGGACCGCATTCAAGCACAAATACCGCCTGCTGGTCTGGCCGTGGCGGCAATTCGTCCGGCTTAGAAGAGAACTGGCGGACGAACGGTTCGACTTCGGTTTATCAGCCCGCTGGGGAGACCCGCGTGATCATCTGCTGCTTCAGCTTGTGGGAGCCAAAACGCGGCTGGGCTTCCCTCGCGCGGGCAGCCAATTCTCTCTGACACGACCCATGCCCCGGCCAGAGCCGGAGGCGCATCATTATGAGAGTTGGCGTGTTTTGGCACAGGCTCTCGAGTTCGACGTGCCCGCGCGCGAAGCCCTCACGCTGCCGCAAGCGCGTCGCGACGGTGAAATCCTCGTTCACACCGGGGCCGGCCAGGCGGTTCGGGTCTGGCCGCTGGACCGCTATCGGAGCTTGGTCGCCCGGCTGCGTCAGGCGAATCATCGGGTGCAAGTCGCTGCCGATCCCGACCAGCAGAAATGGTGGCAGGCGGCTGGCGAGACAAATCTGGCCACGCCGCGCACGGTTGCCGAGCTGTTCAGCCTGGTGGATCGCGCCGGCGTTTTCATCGGCAACGACTCCGGCCCGGGCCATCTGGCGGCGTTCAGTGGGGTGCCCACCTTCACGTTGTTTGGCCCGCAAGTGCCCGAGTGGTTCGCGCCGCTCCATCCGGCGTCCGCGTGGTTGGAAGGTAAAGCCTGCCCTTACAAACCATGTTCAGACTACTGCCGGTTTCCGGTGCAGTATTGCATGGCCAATGCAGGGGAGGAGGAAGTGTGGGCGCGGGTGGAACAGTTCGTGGCGCGAACGTTGGGCGCGCACTGAGCCCGGTGCAGACGCCGCCAAACTCCGAAAGTGTCCGCTAACGACAACGAATTCTCTCGCCCGCGACCGGATTTAGACGGTAAATAATCGCTATGCGCAAACCTTTGCCACTACTTTTGCTGATCATCGCCGCCTCGCTCACATCCCTTTTCTGTGCTCATAGTGCCGTGGAGCCTGGCCTGACCAACAGTTTCACCCGGCTGGACCAACTGCCCACCCAAAAGATCGTCGCGAGCGCGGAGGCCTTTCCGGGCGGCAGCTTCGATGCCGCTAACATCATTGACGGCAAACCGGCGACAGAATACTCCTCGAACGGCAAAGGGACGAACACCTTCATCGAGTTCGACTTTGGCGCCCCCAAACAGGTCATGGCTTTCCGCCATATCGACCGCAACGATCCGGCGACCGTGGCATCCTCGGAACTGACTTTCCTGGATGCCTCCGGCGCGGTGGTCCGCAGCGTGCCGGTGAAGCATGTGAACCAGCGCGGCGGCGTGACGTTCCTGACGCTGGCGTCGCCCGTGACAGCCCGGCGTGCCCGGTGGCAGGTCACCGGGCTGGGTGCCGGCTTTCCCACTGTCGGTGGAGCGGAGATCGCATTCTTCACCTTCGAAAAGACGGAATCACTCCCCGCCGGCACCAAGATCGAGAGCCGGGCACCGCAGTTGCTGGAGCGACAGGGCGCGGCATTCGTCCAGCCCTTGAGGCTCACAGTCAACTATCCTTACGCTGAACCGGTAAGCGGAGTATTGCGCGTCTCCGGCATCGAACCAAAGCTCATCAGCCTGACATTCGGCAGCCAAACCATTGATGTATCCGTCCCGGCGGTGGAATCCGAAAAGGTGCTGAAGGTCCAAATCGAGGCCGGCGGCCTCACCGTGGCATCTCGCGAAGTGACGATCAACCCAGTCCGAAAATTGGAGATTTTTATACTGCCACACTCGCACAATGACATCGGCTACACCGCGTTGCAGGCCGACGTCGAGAAGAAGCAAGACAGCAACATCGAAACCGGACTGCGCCTGGCCAAAACAACCGCCAGCTATCCCGAAGGCTCCCGCTTTAAATGGAATGTCGAAGTGCTCTGGTGTGTGGAGAATTACCTGCGCGCCGCCAGCCCGGAGAAGCGCGCTGCGTTCATCGCCGCCGTCAAAGCCGGCCAGATCGGGCTGGACGCATTTTATTGCAACATTCTCACCGGCCTGTGCCGGCCCGAGGAGCTGCTGAATCTGATGAGCTACGCAACGCGGCTTTCCGACGAGTGCGGCGTGCCCGTCGAATCAGCAATGATCAGCGACGTGCCGGGCTACACCTGGAGCACCGTCTCAGCCATGGCCCAGGCCGGCGTGAAATACTTTTCGTTCGCGCCGAACTATTTCGACCGCATGGGCGGCACGATGAAAGAATGGCAGAACAAGCCATTCTGGTGGAAGGGCCCGGATGGCAGGCAGCGCGTGCTCTGCTGGTGCCCCTCGCGCGGCTACGCGCTGGGTCATCTGATTGGCGATGGCGAAGCCCTGGCTCGTTTCATCCCGGACTACCTCCTGGAACTCGAATCCAACGCCTACCCTTACGACATCACCCATCTGCGATGGAACGTGCATGGCGACAACGGTTCACCCGACGAGAAAGTGGCCGATGTCGTCCGGGATTGGAACGCGCGCCACGTCTGGCCGCGCCTGATCATCAGCACCACCGCCGCCGCCTTCCGCGAGTTCGAACGCCGCTACGGTGACAAGCTGCCCGAGTTCAGCGGCGACTACACTCCCTACTGGGAAGACGGCGCCGCATCCTCGGCGTTCGAGACCGCGCTGAACCGCGCCTCCGCCGAACGCCTCGTGCAATCCGAAACCCTCTGGGCCATCCGCAACCCGGCGCCATTCCCGGCCGCAGCCTTCCAGGAAGCCTGGCGCAACGTGCTGCTCTACAGCGAACATACCTGGGGGGCCCACAACAGCATCAGCGAACCCGATGTCCCCTTCGTCCGCGACCAGTGGAAAGTCAAACAAGCCTTCGCACTGGACGCCGACAAACAATCGCGCCAATTGCTCGCCCAAGCGCTCCAAAGTAGGACAGGCGTCCCGCCTGTCCCCCCAAATGCCAACACAAGCGTCCCGCCTGTCCCTTCCGAACTGGACGTCTTCAACACCTCCTCCTGGCCGCGAACCGGCCTGGTAACACTTTCCCCGGAGGAGTCCGCCGTCGGCGACCGCGTCGTTGATGCCACGGGCAAACCCACGCCTTCCCAACGCCTTACGACCGGCGAACTCGCCTTCCTCGCGCGCAACGTCCAGCCATATTCGGCGAAACGTTTCCGCATTGAACCCGGCCAGATTCCAACTTCTTCCCGCCTCCCAGCCTTCCCAGTTAGCGCCGCCATCAACCCTGAAGGCGCCACCCTAACCCACCCCGATTTCACCGTCCGCATCGACGAACGGACCGGCGCCATCACCAGCCTCTTCAGCCGCTTGCTAAACCAAGAGCTGGCCGACCCCAAAGCCGCCACCGCGCTCAACGATTACTTCTACCTCCCCGGCTCGGACATCAAAAACGTCCAGCGCAGCGGCACGTCGCGTATCAGCATAAAAGAGAATGGCCCGCTGATCGCCTCTCTCCTCGTCGTATCCGACGCCCCGGGCTGCAAACGGCTATCGCGCGAAGTCCGCGTCGTGGACAGCCTCGATTTCGTGGACATCATCAACACCGTCGATAAGCTTCCGATTCGTGCCAAGGAAGGTCTGCACTTCGGCTTCGGCTTCAACGTCCCCGACGGAGCGGTCCGCATGGACGTTGGCTGGGCTGTCGTCCAGCCGGAGATGGACCAGATACCGGCCGCGTGCAAGAACTGGTTTAGCGTCCAGCGTTGGGTGGACATCTCCAACGACAAGTTCGGCGTCACGTGTTCGCCTGTGGACGCGCCGCTCGTCGAGCTCGGCGGCATCACCGCCAACCTGATCGGCTCCCAGACCGACCAGCGCGTCTGGATTCAGCACCTCGGTCCCTCCCAGACGATTTACTCCTGGATCATGAACAACCACTGGCACACGAACTACCGCGCCGAACAGGAAGGCCCCACCGTGTTCCGCTTCGCCATCCGCCCGCACAAAGCCTTCACACCGGACACTGCAGCGAGGTTTGGCGTCGCCTGCTCGCAGCCGCTCATCGTGACCAAGGCCTCCGGCACCCCGCCCTCCAAACCGCCCTTCAATGTGTCTTCCGAAAAGGTGCTCGTCACCGCGTTCAAACCCAGCAACGACGGCAAAGCCTGGATCGTCCGCCTGTTCGGCGCTTCCGGAAAGAATGAGAAAGTGAAGCTCGTCTGGACCAGCCCCGCTCCACATCAAGTATGGCTCAGCGACACCAGCGAAAAACCGCGAGAGAAGGCCGCCTCTTCCGTCGAAGTCCCCGGTTGGGGCATTGTCACCCTGCGCGCGGAGTAGGGACGAAACCAGCGCTCCCAGTTATCGAAACGCCCCAGCCCGGGTAGAGCAGCCGCTATCGGATTTAGCCCCGGAGTTGCGTTCGCAGACGACAATTCCACGGGCCTGGATTGCTGAGCGTCTCGGCGCAACAAGAAAGGCGCAGCTTGTGCAACCAATTGGTTGCAGGAGGGCTGGCGATCTCCGCCACCATAAAATACCCGCACGGGTTAACACTTGAAACCTGCATGGATGCCTGGATGCCAATCACGCGATGAAGAGCTTTCGCCTCCAGAAGATGAATTTGGCGTCGCGGGTCCAGAGACGGCACTTGATTGCCCTGCTCATTCTGGGAGGCTTGGTCATCTGGGGGACGAGTGCGTTTCTGCGACACACCCACACAAACTTCGTCTTTCACCATGGGCCATTGCCCGCAGCGACACGTGTTTGCTCGTTCTGGACTGAGCGCCGGTCGTTTGAGAATCTGACTGAAGACTCAACGACTTCGGCTCTCGAATTGCACCTCCAGTTGTTTAAGCACTTTTACATCCTCGGCATACAAACCCGTTCGCAGTGGTAAACACATCCATGATTTACTTAAGACAGACAACTTGAATGCGGTTGATCTTGGCATTGAGCCAGGAGCGCCAATTCATCCCCCTGCGATTCGACGACGTCCCCCGAAAATGTCTTGAGACTTGTCGGCGGCCACGAATTCGCAGACAATCGCGCACATGAAAATCGGTTGGATATACAAAGACAGCGAGGTGATCGAACTCCCGTCCCTGACTGCGGTCATCCAAAAGGAGGCTGGCTGGTATGTCTCCACCTGTCCAGAACTGGGCGTCGGCAGCCAGGGCAAGACCCGCAAGGAAGCGTACGCGATGCTGGCGGAGGCGGTGGAGCTATGGCTGGAAGCCGCCAGCGCGAAAGAGGTCATGCGTCGGCTGAAGGTGGGCGGCAGCGTCCAGCCTCTCGAATTGACTCATGCCTAAGCTTCGGCCACTGTCCGCCACCGAAGTGGGCCGGCTCCTGCGCGAGCACGGCTTCACGCTCATGCACCAACGAGGCAGCCATCTCATCTACCGGCGGCAGTTGCCGGCCGGGGACAGCGCCACGGTTCCCGTTCCCAACCGGCGCGAGATTCCGGTGGGCACACTCAAATCCATCATCGCCCTGAGCGGACTGGATGAAGCGCTGTTTCGGAAGTGACCACCCAAAAGGGGTTCTTTCGCTGGTCGTGGCGGTGAGGCCCATTGCGGATGCTGGGAAAATCGCGGCGTGCTTGAAAGGGTCGGTTCGACAAATGACAAAACATTGGTCACATTGAGATTTGAATATGCCGGAGCGGTTGACCACGACACGGCTCGCGGGAAAATGAGAAAGAAACTGTTGGAGAGTGGTTTATGATCTCTAATCGAATGGCTCACTTTAAGTGAACGCAGGTGGTCTGATTCTCGTGAGCGCCATCGGACCGACCTTTTCACGGGCTAGCCACCGAGCGGAAGAACGAATGCGGTGTGCTGCGAATGTCGAAAGAGACAGACAAAGGCCCACCCGTGCCGGTTTGCAGAGAATCGTAATCCTCCCAGACTTTAAGGTCTTCGGACCGTTTCATTTGATAATGCAACCCTGGAATGGTGGGCCACGACACGCTCAGCGTCGAACCGTGCAGAGCGATGGTTGATAGGGGTTGGACACCCATCGCCAGCGAATAGTCCTGACCGGTTTGATTGGTGGAAAGACCCGAATAGGACCGATTAGCCGGCACAAAACTCGCTCCGACGAGTTGAGGAAATATCGTGCCGGTCCATCCCGGTGCGACCACCAGCGAGTAGTTGCCGTTTGTGTCAGTGGTGGCGGTAACCAAGCCGTCCAGGCTGCGAACGGTGAGTCCGCGAACAGGCCAGCCATTCGTGGTTCTCACCGTGCCCTGTATGGCTGGCTGCTGTATGGAAAATGTGCCGAGAAAAGCGCTGCCCATTGGCTGGCCATACAGGTTAGTAATATTCGGCCCGACCTGAACCTGGTATTGCCCCAGGTTTGTCTGCAACGGAAACACAATAGTGAAGAGCGGTCCGCCGGCAGCATTGATGGCGATCTGGTTCTGAGGAATCTGGCCGGACGGCGTGTTGATGACCACATCATCCGCAGTAAAGCTCCCTGGCGCGACGGCGGAGTTGAAGGCAAGGCCGATGGTCCCAACCAGCCGTGTAACCGCCCCCGTCGGGCTGGAACCTGACACCTGAAGCGCAGGAATGACCGACCCGATCGACACTGTTCCGTTCTGACCATTGCGGCTGGCGTCGCCGCCTGTGCCTCCCGCCGCCGAGATGCTGGCTGAGCCGCCATAGGTGTTGGTCGTATAAACCGCGATACGGCCACCACCGCCACCGCCCTGCCCGCCGCTGCCGCCCTGCGCACTGATCGAGCCGGCTCCTGTCAGGCTGCCGGACGTAACGTAAACGCTGCCGCCTGAACCCGCTCCGCCAAGGCGATAATCGCCGCCACTGGCGACGCCATCAGCCTTTAAGATCCCGTCGAGCTGAAACGCGCCGGCCACGCACAGATGGATCGCCCCACCGC
>JBAXTC010000022.1:0-25554 GCA_037130375.1 Verrucomicrobiota bacterium
TACTACGGAGGTGTAACGGAGGTACTACGGAGGTGTAACGGAGGTACTACGGAGGAATCCCGGTGGTATGCTATATGCTGTGCGGGGCGGATAGGCTGTGGTTACCAGGGAGAACGGTCGGGTTTGTGGGCGCATTCGCGATAGGGGGTCGCCTGGGCGAGGCGTTCTTAGTGCGCATCTCAGATTCTTCTATGTCAGCGGTCACTCAAACTGACCCACCTCGGGTCGAAATGGAAGGCTTCAAACTGACCCACCCTGAGCGCGGCAAAAAGCTGCAAAGTTTCCGGATTTTCCGGAAGATGTGCGGTTTTTATGGCCAACAAACTTATGGTGCAAGAACAAGAAGCAATTAGGAATTTAACCGCGCTGGGCTGGGGGATTCGCAGGATCGCCCGCGACCTCAAGGTCAGCCGCAATACGGTCCGCAACTACGTTCGGACCTTGGAACCGGCTGATCCAGGACCGATCGCGGAGCTGATTTTAAAATCAGCCCCGCTCTTGTCCCCTGGCTCCGGGATTCAAACTGACCCACTTTCGACCTCCGGGAAAACTGGGCGTCAGAGCCTCTGCTTTGTCCACGCTGATTGGATCTTAAAGAAAGTGGAGACGGGACTGACGGCGCAGCGGATTTATCAGGATTTGCGTTTGGAAAACGCGTTTACCGGTTCGTACCAGTCGGTCAAACGTTACGTGCATAGGATGCGCCTGACTGATCCAAAGCCGGTGCAGTGAGGCGGTGCTCCGGCCGGCACCCCAATCCCTTCTTTGTCCTGTTATCCGTGAAATCCGTGAAATCCGTGGTTCCAACTGTTGTAATCCGTGGTTCCAACTGCTGTTTTTAGGTTTGATTCCCATGAAATCGCAGGCTTCGACGAATTCTGTCTTGCGCCCCTGTCCGCGCTCCGAAAAATCTAAGATGCGCACGCTTTATTGCCAGGGCGGATTCAAGAAATCGTAGCCGCCGACGGCAGTCGGCGCTAACACTCCGATAATCGAGGAAAAGTGCGCCGACTGCCATCGGCGGCTACGATTTTGCAGGTTCTTGAATCCGCCCTGATTTATTGCCGATAAGAGATTGTGTTGACGCGCGTCTTCGGCAACGTAATATGTAAACGTCGTTTAAAACGAACGTTCAACAAAATGCCGAGAACTTCTGCACAAGACCGTCAGACCCAAATCCTGGACACCGCCGAAAACGCGGTCGCGGAGGTGGAGTTTGCCGGCGCGACTCCGCGGACACGGACAAGGTGCTGACCGGGATGATCCAGTTTTTCTCCCCGGGCTTCCGCGCCCTGGCGCGACTCCAGCGGAAACGCTGAACTTTCCTGACTTATGAACCCAGTGTTCGCCAGACTAAATTCAGGAGAATTTCCTGACAGACCCTCCGCGCACCGACCGCTTCATCTGGTCGATTTCTGTTGCCGCGGACCTCATGCCCAGATCCCAATGCGATGGGGAAGGCACACAACGAACGCAATGAGACGGTTTCCTTGATCGCAATCAGTTGACTCACGAACGCCATATCCGCTTTCTATGAATCCATCTTCGGCCTTTGCCTCGCATTTCCCTGACCCGCGCAACACATTGCGCCTCATTCATGCCTCCCTCCCGTGGTTGTTTCCGGCGATGTCCGCTGTGGTGCTGACCGCTTGCGCGCCGCCCAAATCCGCCCCGCTGCCGCCCATGAAAGTTACGGTGAGTCAGCCTCAGCTTGCCACGGTCACTAACTGGGACGAATACCCCGGCCACCTGGATGCGGTGGAGACGGTTGAAATTCGCCCGCGCGTTGCCGGCTACATCGACTCCATCCATTTCCAGGAAGGCACGGAGGTAAAAGCCGGCGACCTGCTGTTCGTAATCGACCCTCGGCTCTACCAGGCGGAACTGGACCACGTGCAGGCGCAGCGGCAGCAGGCCGAGACCCATCTGGAACTGGCGCGCAACGATCTGAAACGTGCCGAGAGCCTGCGCGGCACCAAGGCAATTTCCGAAGAGGAATACGACAACCGCAGCAAAGCGGTTCGTGAAGGCGAAGCCGCCCTCGTCGCTGCCACAGCCAACGAGAGCACCGCTCGCATCAATCTGGATTACACCCAAATCAAAGCTCCGATCAGCGGCAAGATCGGGCGCCGTCTGGTGACCGCCGGCAACTTCGTTCAGCTTCAGGGCAACGGCGGATCGGCCACCGTGCTGGCCACCATTGTCTCGGTGAGTCCCATTTATTGTTACTTCGACGTGGAGGAGAGCGCATTTTTGAAATACCGGAGCAGCGCGCGACTGACAGAGACTAATAGCGGCGGCCTCGCCTGCGAGCTCGCGCTGGTGAATGAAGAAGGCTTCGCGCACCGGGGCCGGCTCGACTTCTTCGATAACCAGGTCAACCCGCAGACCGGCACGATCCGGTTGCGCGCGGTGTTTGAAAATGGCGACCGCGCGCTGGTGCCTGGCATGTTCGCAAACTTGCGCGTCCTCGCCGACCTGCCGGTGCAGACGCTGGTTATCCCCGACGTGGCCATCGGCTCGGACCAGGGTTATAAGTACGTCTTTGTCGTCAATGCCGAGGACATCGTCAAGAAGCGGTCCATCACAACGGGGCGGACCTACGGTGCGCGGCGCGCTGTGCTCAAGGGGTTGACGCCGGAAGATCGGGTGATCGTCAACGGTCTGATGATGCTGCGGCCAGACCTGAAGGTGGTGGTCCAGACTCCCGAGGCCAAAGCCCAAAGTGAGCAGGCAGCCGCGCCAACCGACAAGGCGCAAGCCAGGCACCAGCCGTGAAATTCTCGCATTTCTTCATTCGCCGGCCGATTTTCGCGTCGGTCTTGTCTCTCCTGATCGTGTTGCTGGGAACGATTGCGCTGTTTACGCTGCCGATTGCCCAGTATCCGGAGATTACGCCTCCGACTATCTTTGTCATCGCCAGCTATCCCGGAGCCAGCGCGGACACGGTCGCGAGCACAGTGGCCACGCCGCTCGAGGAGCAGATCAACGGGGTCGAAAACATGCTCTACATGTCGGCGCAATGCAGCAGCGACGGCCAGATGCGGCTGGGCGTGACGTTCAAGGTGGGGACGGACCCGAACACGGCCCAGGTGCTGGTGCAGAACCGCGTGGACGGCGCCTTGCCCCGGATGCCGGCGGAAGTCCGCACGCTGGGTGTGATCACCCGCAAGCGTTCCCCGACCATCGCCATGCTGGTGAGCCTGGTCTCGCCGTCGGGCAAGTATGACCCGGTGTATCTGAGCAATTATGCCTATCTGCACGTGCGGGACGTTCTGGCCCGGCTGCCGGGCGTGGGCGACTCAATCATCTTTGGCGCGCGTGACTACTGCATGCGCATTTGGATTGATCCGAATAAGGCTTCGGCGCGCAGTCTGACGGCGAGCGACATCGTGGCGGCAATCCGCCGGCAGAACGTCGAGGTCGCAGCGGGCCTGTTTGGCCAGTCGCCACAACCCCCTGACAACCTGTATCAACTAGCGGTTGTGACCAAAGGGCGGTTGGTGACGCCGGAGGAATTTGGCGACGTTGTGCTCAAGGCGCAGAGCGAGGGTCAGATCACCCGGCTGCGGGATGTCGCGCGCATTGAGTTGGGGGCCAGCGATTACAGCATCGAGAGCCGCCTCGACGGGCGGCCCGCAGCGGCAATCGCGTTATTTCAGCAGCCGGGATCAAACGCCATCGAGACCGCCAATGCCATCGAGGCGGCGATGAAGGAACTGAAGAAGGATTTTCCCGAGGGATTGGACTACCGAATTGCTTACGACACCTCGGCGTTTATCCGGGAGTCCATCCGGGCCGTGATCGAGACGCTGATCATCGCCATCATTCTCGTGATATTCGTTGTGGTGCTGTTCCTCCAGAACTGGCGGGCTTCGCTGATACCGCTGGTGTCAGTCCCGGTGTCGCTGATCGGCACATTCGCGGCAATGACGGCCTTTGGCTTTTCCATCAACAACCTGTCGCTCTTCGGGCTGGTGCTGGCAATTGGGATAGTGGTCGATGACGCCATCGTGGTGGTCGAGAACGTCGAGCGGCACATCGCGGAGGGACTTTCGCCGGTGGACGCCACCCACAAAGCGATGGACGAGGTAAGCGGGGCGGTGATCGCCATCGCGCTGGTGCTGAGCGCGGTCTTCATTCCCACCGCCTTTGTTAGCGGCATCACTGGCAGGTTCTACCAGCAGTTTGCGCTAACGATTGCCATCTCGACGCTCATTTCGGCATTCACTTCGCTGACACTCAGCCCGGCCCTCTGCGCGCTGTTGCTGCAGCCGCATCACGCGCCCAAGGACTTCATCGGACGTGTCATGCACAACTCGGTGGATTGGTTGTTCCGGGCGTTCAACCGCGTGTTCGAGGGCGGACGCGCGAACTATGTCCGGCTGCTGGGGCAGGTGCTGCGGCATTGTGGCGTCGCGCTTGCGGTTTATACGGCCTTGCTGGCCCTGACTTGGTTTGGCTTCCACAAGGTGCCGACAGGCTTCATTCCGTCGCAGGACAAGGGCAACATCTTCTGCTTCTTGCAGCTTCCAGACGGGGCGTCTCTCCAGCGCACGGAAGCGGTCAGCCAGCGGGTCGTGCAGTTGCTGACGAACACGCCTGGTATTGCCGCTGTGTCAGAATTTGCCGGGTTGTCGCTGGTCGCCCTGGGCAACAGCGCCAACGCGTCGAGCATGTTTATTCGCTTGAGCCCTTTCGAGGAACGAGTGAAGGCGGGTCTGACGGCGGACGTCATCATTGCGAACCTGCGAAAGGCCATCGCCCAGGCCAACATCCAGGAGGCATATATTGTGGTCGCCGGCACGCCCCCGGTGGACGGATTGGGAACGTTGGGCGGGTTCAAGCTGCAGGTCGAGGACCGCGCCAACGTCGGTTACCCGGCATTGCAGGCGGCGACCTTCCAATTGGTAGGTGCCGCGATGGCTCAGACCAACAAAATCACCCAGGCCCTCTCGACTTTTCGGGCCAGCGTGCCGCAGGTGTACCTGGACGTGGACCGCGCCAAGGCCGAATCGATGCATGTGCCCCTCGATGCGGTTTGGGACACCCTGTCGATCTATCTCGGCTCCCTCTACGTCAATGACTTCACCCTTTATGGCCGGCCTTACCATGTCACGGCCCAAGCCGATGCGCCGTTTCGGTCCAAGCCAGCCGACGTGAAGACCCTCAAGACCCGAAACGCCAAGGGGGAAATGGTGCCCCTGGGCACGCTGGTGAAGGTGAAGGACATCAACGCCCCCGTGTTGGCAGGTCATTTCAACATGTTTCCCACCGCCGAAATCCTCGGCAGCACCGCTCCGGGCGTCAGTTCGGGCGACGCCATCCGGCTCATGACGGAGTTGGCCGGCAAGGTTTTGCCGCCGGGCACAAGGATCGAATGGACCGAGTTGAGCCTGCTGCAAATCCTGGCCGGCAACACCGCCGCCTACATCTTCCCGCTCTGCGTGCTGATGATGTTCCTCGTCCTGGCGGCGCAATACGAGAGTTGGTCGCTGCCGCTGGCGATCATTCTCATCGTGCCGATGTGCCTGCTCTTTGCGATTCTGGGTGTGTGGATGCGGGGTCTGGACAACAACCTCTTCACGCAGATCGGGCTGGTGGTGCTGATGGGGTTGGCCTGCAAGAACGCCATCCTCATCGTCGAGTTCGCCAAACAGTTGCAGGATGCCGGACGGAGCCGAATCGAGGCCGCCATCGAGTCTTCACGCTTGCGCCTGCGTCCGATTCTGATGACCTCCTTTGCGTTTACGTTCGGAGTCATCCCGCTGATGCTCTCCCGCGGTGCCGGGGCGGAAATGCGGGTGTCCATCGGCACGGCGGTGTTCTACGGCATGCTGGGCGTCACCTTCTTCGGGGTGGTGCTCACGCCGGTTTTCTACGTGGTCATTCGCCGCACACTGGAACGTAAGAAAGCCGTCGCCAAGGGACCCTTGCCGAACGCTGCCACCTCGGCTGGCACGTTGGTGTTGCTCCTGGTCGGCGCCTCATCAGCCATCTTTCTGAACGGCTGCGCTGTCGGGCCGAATTTCCATCCTCCCAAGACCGAGGTCGGCGCGGCCTTCGCCAACGGGAATCAGACCAACATGACTCCAGCGCCCACGGCCGTTGCCTGGTGGCGCGCGTTCAACGATCCCCTGTTGAATGGCCTCGTCGATCAGGCGGTGACCAATAACCCCGATCTTCGCATCGCCACCGCCCACGTCCTCGAAGCGCGCGCCCTCCGCATGGGGGCCGTAGCCGACTTGTTTCCGATTGCGAACGCCAACGCCGGTTGGACCAAGTCAATTTCCAGCCAGGACTCGACGCCTGTTTCGCTGACCCGCGAGCAGCGCACGCTGAGCCTCTACAACGCCGGTTTCGATGCGACTTGGGAGCTGGATTTCTTTGGCCATGTCAGCCGTGCCATCCAGGCCGATACCGCCGTGGTCGCCACCACGATTGCGACTCGCCAGGACGTGCTGGTCACCCTCATCTCGGAAGTCGCCCGCAGCTATTTCGAGCTGCGCGGCGCCCAAAACCAACTGGCCGTGGCGCGCGGCAATGCGGATAACGAGCGCGAGACGCTGGGCGTGGCGGAGGCGAAGTTCAAGGCCGGACGCGCCACCGAACTCGACACCGCGCGGGCGCGCGCACAACTGCACGCCACCCTGGCCGTCATTCCATTGTTCAAAGCCGCCGTCCAGCGCTCCATCCATCGCCTGAGCGTCCTCACCGGGCAACAGCCTGCCGCCCTGGAACCAGAACTCGCTCCGGCGGCCCCCATTCCGGCTCTGCCGCCCCTGGTGAATATCGGCGACCCGGCCGAACTGCTGCGTCGGCGGCCGGATATTCGTTCCGCTGAATACTCCCTGGCCGCCGCCACCGCGCGCATCGGCGTCGAGACATCCGACCTCTTCCCACGTGTCACCTTCAACGGCAACCTCGGTGTGCAAGCGAGCCAGTTCACGGGTCTCGTCAAGGACGGCGCCGACACCTACTCGTTTGGCCCCAGCATCACCTGGGCCGCCCTGGACCTCGGCCATGTCCTCGCCCGCATCAAGGCCGCCGATGCCCGCGCCGCCGCTCAATTGGCGTCATACGAAAAGACCGTCCTGAACGCCCTCGAGGAGACCGAGAACGCGCTGGTGGATTTTGGGCACGAACAGGTCCGACGTGACTGCTTGCGAGAATCCGAGCAGTCCGCCACCCTGGCCATGTCGCTCGCCCGCCAACGTTACGACGGCGGCGTGGCCGACTTCCTGCCGGTGCTCGATGCCCAGCGCACCCAACTCTCGATCCAGGCCCAACTGGCCCAAAGCGAAACCCGCACTGCCACCAGCCTGGTCGCCATCTACAAAGCCCTCGGCGGCGGCTGGCAAATCGAGCAACCGCCAACCAAGACCGCGTCGCAGCATTAAGCCATGCGGTCAGGGGCGTGACCCAGATAGGGGACTGGAAGGGTGCGCAAAACTGCTATACAGATGTTGTTGTTGCCAACCCCACATTGTTGGGATAAGGGAAGACCCGTTGAAAACATGACGATCTCATTACCTTTACTCGACGATGCGCGGGTAAACAGTGTCAAAAGTGACAGTTGCTTGCTGCCCTGACTGATAAAACTCAAAGGCATTGTCAGTGGTTCGGCAAAATAGGCCAATGGAAGCAGGCAGCGAAACAACGACTGAATGGCAGGTTCTGGTCAATCCCATGTCCGGCAATCATAAAGGCCGTGATGACTGGGGGAAAATCTCTCTCTTGCTGGACCAGTGCGGCATCACCTTTCGGCATCATTTCACGGAATACCCGCGCCATGCCATCAAACTAATTCAGGAGTTCCTCGGCCAGGGAAGCCGCAAATTCATCATTGCCGGGGGTGATGGATTTCTCAATGAAGCCGTGAACGCAATCTTCACGCAAACGGCAGTGGAGTCCAAACTGGTCACTCTGGCGATGATTCCCGTTGGAACGGGCAACGATTGGGCAAGGACGTTTGACATCCCGTTCGATTACGAAGCTGCCATTAAGATCATCAAGAATGGAAAAACGCTGAGGCACGATATTGGACGCGTGTTCTATCATGTTATCGGGGAAGAAAAGTCATGGTATTTCATCAACGTGTGTGGGATGGGTTTTGATGCGGAGGTGAATAAGAAAGTCACCGCCGACCGGGAAAGCGGCCACCTCGGCTCGATGAAATATCGGTATCATATTTTCACGACCCTCCTGGGCTACACCCCCACCAACATGACGCTGGTCATCGATGGGAAAGAGACCAGCCATGAGGTTTTCAGCCTGGCCATCGGCATCGCGCAATACAATGGCGGCGGCATGAAGCAATTGCCTTTTGCGGTGCCGGATGACGGCGTATTCGACGTCAGCGTCATCAGGAGGATTACCCGGCTGAAGGCGATGCGCTCGATAAACAAACTTCATGATGGTTCATTTGTTGACTTGCCCGAAGTCTCGACCTTCACCGGCAAGGCCATCCACGTTAGATCTGAGCCAAAATGCTGCGTTGAAGCCGATGGCGAAGCCCTGGGAGAATCTCCTTTCCGGTTCGAGATCATCCCGCAGGCCCTCAATGTGGTCATTGCCTCGCCGACTGAGGCTGGCGAGATGCGGGCCGGCTGCCCGCTTTAGGCGCTGACGAAGCGCCAGACTGACCAGGCAGCGAGGCGTTGCGAGAGGATCCTCGCTTCCTGGGTTGCGGTGCCGGCAGGACGGAAGACGCACCGGGCGAGCGTTGGAAACAGCGTGCGCAGCGTGCCAGGGACGCCGAGCCATGTCACCCGAAGCCGATGCCGGGCCGCCAACTGGAACGTGATGACCGCGAAGGTGAACTCGCGCGACGGGCCGCCGCGCAGATAGTCGAAGGCAAGGTTCAGCCGGCGGCAGATGAAACCGCGCTTGACCTGTTCCAATGCCCACGCGCTGTCTTCCATGGTGGGAAGAGATTCGTCGAAGGGAACCTGCTCCCAGAGCGAACGGCGAAGGATGCCCATGCTGTTAGAGTAAATGGAGGCGAATTTCAGACCCTTGGCCTCCAACTCCCGCCAGTCGATGGCGTCGCTGTAGAAGGGGTCATCGTCCCATTTGGCGCTGGCGCAGGCGGTGCGCGGGTCAGCCATCGCGGCGACCATCATCTCGATGGCGTCGCGCGCCTCGAGGATGGTGTGGGAACTCACGATCAGCACGAGATCGGTTGGACAATGGCGAAGGGCAAAGTTGAGCACGCGCGGGTGGCGGTAAGGCTCAGTCCAATCGATGATCCGGGCGCCGGCGGACCGCAGCAGCGCAGCCGACTGGTCTGAGCTTTGGTTATTCACACCGACAATGAGGTCGGGTTGCACGGTCTGCGAGCGCAGAGCATCGAGCACCCCCGGCAAGGTGGCGGCGGAGTCCTTAAAGCGTATAATGACGCCCAGGGTCAGGCGGGCAGGCGGGCGGTTCATATCTCGAACAGAAACGGGCATTGGGCAAAAACGCTGCTCCAGCTTGGCGTCTCCTCGCTGGCGGGCTGCAGCAACACCAGCGCAGGTTCACCATAAGACTTTCCGAATGTCAACCGGTGCATCACGCTCAGCCACCAGGCGCGCCAGGCTGATGCGTAGCGCTCGCGGCCGTCTGTGAACCAGAACACTACCTCGGTGCGCCGGCCAGATCGCTCGAGCGTGAGCAGTCTCGCCCGACCGCCCGGGACCGCCACGGTTTGCTGGCGGACCACCTGCCAGCCGTCGCCACGAAAGCAATACAGAGGATCATGAACCGCGTGACGGTCGCCGGAACCGTCCACTACGGTTAGAATGAACCGTTGACCTCTGGCATGGTAAAGCCGCTTCACCGTCTCAACCTGGCGATAGACTTGAACTTCGGTCTGGTTGAGAGGCAAATCATGGCTGACAAAGCCAAGCCCATCCTTCGGAAGCAGACTCAGCCTTCGCATCGGTTCACCCGCGGGAACGAAGTTCCGCAGCAGGCTGAGCAGAACCACAATCCCGAGACCAAACCAGAGCCAGTGACGGGGTGTGATTTTCATTCGAGAACCTTCCGGAAATTGGACCGCATTTGAGTCAAACCAATCAGCGCAGCCAGAGCAGCCAGAGCAAGGCGCGTCGAGGCGACACCAAATGCAGGCAGCCCATCGAGCAGCCATCCCAACGCCGGCATCCAGGTCAGGGAAAGGACCAGCCAGAGGCTCTCCAAACGGAAGGTGGGCGTGACCGCGGCGCAGCCGAGAGCCAGTGCAACGTGTTTGAGGACATGCAAGTCCGTGACGATGCCGGCCAGGCAGGTGACGAGTCCGAGCCAGGCGAGTTGAACGCTTCGACGCGTCGTCGGGCCAGGAGCGCAGAAGCCGGAAGCGGCCGCGAGGGTTGGGGCCAGCCAGATTCCGAACGCCAGCCAGCCCAGGCGATCAAAGGGCGAATGCTGCCATGCAGTCCACAGGTCGGCTGCCTCCCAAGCGCAGAAGCCGAGCACGGCCCACTCCGCTCCACGTTTGGGAACACGAACTTTAATGCGGAGGCCCGACGGGCCGCGAACCACTGGCAGCCAGCCCCGAGAAGGAGCCACCAACCGAAGAACACCACCATCACGACCAGCCAGCCTCCCACTTCGTGGAACCATCCGCGGGCGAAACTGGTGCCCCAACTCAGCGCCATGGCGACCACCGAGCAGATGCGAGCCACATTCGCCATCCACGCCAGCATCGGCAGCGTGGCGAGGCTCAACCAGAACCAGCGGCTGCGGCCGAGATAGAGCCAAGCGAGAACAATGCCGGCGATCAGGACCGACTGGAGCGAATTCATGCCGGCGCAGGCCGGGGCCACCTCGATGGGCAGCCCATGCACCAGAAGATTGGTGCCCTGACGGACCACCACAAAGCCCAGGGCGCCGAACAGGTAATCCGCGGCCCAGGCCGCCGTGAGGCGGAACCACCAGCCGAGCGGCGCCAGGTCGAGGGTCAGCCACGGAAACGCCATGAGCGGCAGCAGAACCAATCGGCTCAGGCTGGCGCGCTCGCCAACCACCCGCGCCCGCAGCCAACTCCACAAGGCCAGGGTCCAGGCTGCGGCAAGCAGGAAGGTCAGGTCCAGCGCGAAGCCAACCGCCAGCAAGACACCCGCGGCACCCAGCGTTTTTGCATGGAATTCAAACGGTTCAGGCCGGAAGCGCCATGGTGCGCCCAGCCAGACGAAGAGCGGCAGCGCAGCCAGCACCGGCAGTGTTTCCGACGCAACCGGCAGCCAGGAAAGATCGTGCAGCCAGATCAGCCCGGCGCCGATCAGGAGCCCTCCCAGCCAAAGATGGTCGCCTCGTTTCATTGGCGTGCTTCGGCCTGGTCGATCGCCAGGAGGTTTTCGCGCAGTTGCGGAGAATCGGGAATGAGGTCGAGCAGTTCGTTTGTGATTTGTCTGGCCTGCTTCCATTGCCGCTGCGCATAAGCCTGGCGTGCCAGCCATGTCTTCGCCTCGACGGAGCTGGTCATGATGCCACGGTAGATTCGTTCCACTTCGTTTGTTTTACCTTCCGCCAACGCCAGCCGGGCGAGCAGTTCCTTGCCTGCATCAGCCTGGGCCAGGAGTGGCTGCCGGGCTACGCACGCTCGCGCCGCCTCGGCATCATGGCTCTCGGCGGCATCCAGAGCCAGCAGATAGGCGGCGCGGAACCCAACGCCGGAATTGAGTTTCGCCAACGGCGTCAGATGTTCCCTGGCTTGCCCGCGCTGGCCTTCTTCGGCCAGCAGTTCCGCTCGCAGCAGGGCCGGTGCCGGTGGCAACTCGCCTGTGCCAAGAAATGCCAACGCAGCCCGGGGTCCGCGGTTAAGGCGCAGGGTCTGAGCGAAACCGTAGTCCAACCAGTCTGGCTCGCCGGAGGACAATTGATGCTGTGGCCGGAGCTGCAATGCTGCCTCGCGCCAGCCCGCTGCAAGCACCGCCGCCGAAAAGGCATTGGGCCCCCGCAGCAGCGTGGCCACCTCGGGTGCCAGCGGGGGCGGATGACCCGGCGCAGCGCGTTCCTGGCGGGCCGCCTCCTCCAGGAGCACGAATAGCGAATGCCGGTTGGTTTCCGGCACCGAACTGGTGAAAACAAAGCCCGGTGGATTGAGCGATTGCTTTTGCCGGTAGTAGAGGATGCGGTACAGCCCGGCGGCGAGGTCCGGCTCCCAGGAGCGAAGGCGGGCTGGTTCAAATTTGAGCAGCTCGAACGCCTCCTTTTCATGGTGCGTTTGCAACGTGTCCAGCAGCCGCAGCCAGAAGACCTCCTGGCGCTGGGCGGCATAGCTTCGGGAGCGCGATAGTTGGTCGAAGGCGACCCCATCAAAGAACCGACCCGGCTTCAACCCCGACACCTGCCGGACGAGCGGCTCGAGTTCCCCGGCCGACGGCTGGCCGAGGGTGGAGAGATTAACTGGGCGGAGAACCCGGCTCCAGAAATGAACCTTCAGCCAGATGAAGTCCGTCGCTGGCCGGCCCAGGGCCTCAGTCCACGTGTTCAGCGCCAGGTCAGGATTATGATTGCGCAGATAGAAATCAGCCAACTGGTCTCGCAACCTCGGGCTCTGCGGAGTTGACACCAGCGCCGCGACGTACTCGACCCGGGCCAACTCGATCCGGCCGGTTGCTTCGAGGATTTGGGCGCGGAAGGACCGGACATCCGGGTTTCGAGGCTCAAGCGCCGCAGCCTGGCAAAGCAGATTCCAGGCGCCGAACATGTCGTGACCGGCGGTAACCAGCGCCAGGCGTAACAAGCGGGTCGCATCCTCGGTCGCGGGCAGGGGCCGCGAGCGCAGCAGTTGCTCGGCCTCGCGCGGTTTCCCGGCGAGCACAAGCGTATCTGAGTCGAGGGCAAGCCAGGAGTCGAGTCGCTGTTCGTGGCCGCGCCAGGCGTCGCGCACCCGGGCAAACTCGACCGGCTTCCGGGCGTGCAGGAAGGCGCGCGCCACCAGAACCGATGCCTGTTCGTCCTCGAGAATGCGCGTCGGTGTGCGCCCGAAGATGAGGGCCAGCCGCGGGAGATCTTGCAGCGCGGTAAGCGCCGACAACTCGATTCGATCCCAGTCCTGGCTGGGTTGCTTCCTCGCGAAAGCTTCCGCCCGAACGAGCGCCTCGGCGGGCTTGCCCTCCTTGAGCATCGACTCCGCCTGAACGACGGCCATCTGCTCCTGGCGAACCATCGCCTTTGCGCGCCACGCGTGGAACCCCAGAACGCCGGCAATCGCTAACGCCAAGGCGGCGAAAGCCAAAGCCAGGATTCTCCGGTGGCGGGGCATGGCATCAGGCTCGGGGGGCAAGAGCCTGGCTCCGAATGCGGCGTCTGGCCCAGACCGCCGCACCTAAGAGCGATGCCATCGTCAGCCATGTGGCTGGTTCGGGAGTCGCCAACATCAACAATGACTTTACGTTGGCTGCACCGATGTCGAGCGCAATAATGACATCGTTGAAGTCTTTGTCGCCGCCCCCCAGGAGGTCTTCGAAGGAGATGAACAGGTACGGACTGTTGGCCGCGCCCCAGAAGCTCGGGGTAAACGTGGCGACATGGTTGATCCCGTCCGGATTTGCGGTCCCGGTCGTGGAGAAAACCGAAGTTCCTCCGTTGGCGCCGTTGGCCATCAGGAAAAAGTCCAGTGAGGTGCCGGCACTGAAGGTGCCGAGGTCCACAAAGTCACCCGGCAGCAGCGGGTTCGAGGCGCTTCGAACTGTGGTGCCCGAGCCGCCGAAGCCGATGCTGCTCGAAGCATTGGGGAAGATGACCTGCGGGTTTCCCGAAGATACCCCAACTCCTGTGGTGTTAAAGCCGATCGTGTTTTGGTAGCCAGCCCCCTCGTAAGCAAAATACGCGCGCACGCTCGACATGGTCGAAAGCGTAAGCCTCGAGGGATCGATGCCAAAGACCAGCGGACTATTCAGGTTGTTTTGGTATTCCGGAAGGTAGGTGCTTACGAACTGCTGCATGCCGGGAAGCACGCTTTGGAAATTGGCCGCCGCCGCATCCGAGCCCGCTGTCATCACCGGCCCAACGACGCTCAGCCCTGAAGGAGTAGCGGTGGACTGGACCGGCGACACAACGCCGCCTCCGCTGGTTTGAGCCGCCAGGTCAGGCAACATGTATTTTAGCAGCAACGAGAGCAAAAGCAACAGGCACCCGGCGCGCAACCTTGAGTTACATTGCATAATCATAGTCGATTCTTTCATTTGCAACCCATCCATCGCAGGGATTATGCCATGCGTCAAGACGGCAATCGGTTCTTATCGAATTGCTGCTTTTCTGCAATTTTGTAACAGGCGATTCTCTTATCCAAATAAATACACTTGCAATTAATTGAAAGCGCAATACGCTCGCATTGCAATCGCATGATAACCATTCTGCATCCTTCCGAGTTCGAGTCCGCGTCTGCAGGACAAATCGCCTCCCTTGGACTGGCTCATCACACATTCAATAACTCGAACATCACCGAACTGACTCATGCCACGTGTGAGTTGGTGTATATGCTTCCCATTCAAGCGATGGATGCCGAGTCGTGGTCGCGGCTGCGAGTCGAGTTTGCCCGGGGCAATCGCCCTTATATTGTGTGGCTCAACAAGCCCACCACAAAAGACGTGGCACGCGCCATGCGTGATGGGGCTCATGATGTCCTTTCAATTGAAGATTCTGATGACCGCTGGAGGCAGGCGATGCTAGCCGTCGCCGAAAACCAGAAGGTATGGCTCCAACTCTACGGTGGACGCCCATTGAGCGCTGACGACGTGCTCCTCGGGTGCTCGGATGCGATTCAGCGTCTGCAACTGACCATCGACCGGCTGGGACCGACCGACGTTTGTGTGCTCATTCAGGGCGAATCCGGGGTTGGCAAGGAGCGCGTTGCGTCCGCATTGCACAAAGCCAGCCACGACGGTCCGTTCATTGCGCTGAACTGCGCGGCGATTCCGAAAGACCTGATCGAAGCCGAGTTGTTCGGCGTCGAAAGAGGCGCCTTTACCGGCGCGCTCAAGGCCCGCCCTGGGCTGGTGGAGCAAGCCAATGGCGGCACGTTGTTTTTGGATGAAGTCGGCGAAATGGAACTGGGAGTGCAGCCGAAACTGCTGCGCTTTCTCGAAACGCACAAGGCCCGACGCGTGGGTGGGGAAGCCGAGTATCGCGTGGAAGTGCGGGTGGTTTCGGCGTCCAATCGCAACCTCGATGCCGAAATCGCCGAAAACCGCTTTCGCCCCGACCTCTATTACCGCCTTGGCGAAATCATTCTCCAAGTGCCGCCCTTGCGGGCGCGCCCGGAGGATATAGCAGAGCTGGCGCGCGCCTTCATGATGAAGGCCAATGAACGTTTCGGGAAGAATTTTGAAACCCTCGAACCGGCGCTCATCATGCATTTCCAGCAATACAGTTGGCCCGGCAACGTCCGCGAGTTGAAGAGCACCATCGACCGCATGGTGCTGTTGTTCGACGGACCGATTCTCCGCGCGCCATGGTGGGACATGCCGGACAACCGCCAGTCGAAATCCATTGCCGCGCTGCCGGCGCTGCAAGTGATGCCCACGCTGACCGAAGCCGGGACTGAGAGCGAGCCAGGGGCTGCCGCCCCGCCGCTGGCCTTCGGAGCAGCGCTGCCCAATACCAAACAGAAGCTCGCGATGGCCAAAAAGATGTTGGCCGAGAGCGACGACAACTACAGTTGGGTGGCGGGCCAGCTCGGCGTCAACTCCTCCACGCTGTGGCGCTGGCGCAAAGCCGGCAAGCTCGACTGAGCACGCCGCGCCGCCCTGGTGAAAGAATTCGTCAAGTTCATCCTCGTCCTGTTGGAGTATTTCGCCATTGCCCCGCTGCTGGGCTGGGCCCTGGCCAGAAACCGCACTGCCGAGCGCGCCACCCTCTGCCTGCTCATCTTCATGACATCATGGTTTCCCGCCAAGCTCACCATGATGCTCGTTTCGGTGGAGTTTTATCGCGGGCACACCAAAGGCTTCGAATTCTCCCTGATGGTCGCGCTCGGCATCGCGCTCACGGTCTGCTCCGTTATTAATCGCCCGCAGGGATTCCGCAGCATGCCGCCCGGACTCTGGCTCTACCTCCTCTACTGCGCGATGAGCTGCCTTTCGCTGCTCGCAGCGGGCAACAAAATCTACGGGCTGATGGCCGCCTGGAAATTCACCTCGGCGGCGATGATTTTCGTCGGCGCCTTTCATGCCTTTCGCGACGAGGAAGACTTGCGCTGGGTGCTGCGCGCGCTCGCCGCCACGCTCATTTTCCAGTTGCTCGTGTGCCTGAAGATGCGCTTCCTGGACGGCCGCTGGCAGGTGCATGGCTGGTTCGAACATCAGAATCCCATGTCCATTTGGGCCTACCTCTTCGCCATTCCGCTCCTGGCGGTGGCGTTCGCCCCGCGCATCGCCCGGCGCGACACCAACCTTTACCTTGGCGGTGTGGCGGCCGCGGCGCTGATGATTCTGCTTTCCGTCTCCCGCGGCGGGCTCGGGGCCTTCGCGGTGGGCGCAGCCGCGGTAACCGGACTTTCCTTCCTGCGCGGTGTGTCACTCAAAAAATGCATTATCAGTGGTCTGGGCGCCTGCGGCGCCCTGGCGGCCGGAATGCTGGCGCTCGATTCCGTGATGACGCGCATTCGCGATGATGCCGCCCGCGAGAACGAGGAGGACTTGCGCCCAATCCTGAACCGTCAGTCCAAGGCGATGCTGCACGACTCCCCGATTGGCATCGGCTGGAACAACTTTGGCATCGTGAACAGCCTGCCCAACGAGAGGTATGTCATCATCCTCATGGACTGGGATGTGAGCCGCGGCTTTCGCATCGTTGAGGAAAATTACTACGCCGGTCCGTTGACGGAGAGCCTTTACTGGCTGTTGCTCTCGGAGACCGGCTACCCTGGCTTCGTCAGTTACGTGGCGTTTCTGGCGCTGACGCTTTGGTGGGCCGGAAGCGGTTTGATTCGGCACTGGAAGACCCCGCTCGGCTATTTCCTTGGCGGCGTGCTCGTCGCGCTGGCCTTGATGTATCTCCACGGCTCGGTCGAACGGGTGCTGAGCCAGACCAAGAACCTCTCCGCGTGGCTGATCTTCGCAGGCTTTATGGCGCGAATCGACGCCATGCGCCACACCCAGCCGACGGCTTTCTTCCGCCACCAAACCACGCCCCGGTCCACCATTCCCGCCACCGCATGAAAACTCCCATTCGTTCAGTCGCCGGTCCCAGCCAGTCTCTGGCGGCCTCCCCGAACGGCACGACTAAGCGTCATCGCGTCCTGCTGATCGCCGAATCGGCGAATCCGAAGCTCACCAGCGTCGCGCTCATCGGCTGGAGTTTCAGCCGCGCGTTGGCCAAAGTCGCTGATGTCCATCTCGTGTCCGAACTTCGCAACCAAGGTGACATCGAAGCTGCCGGCATCGATGGCATGGCCTTCACGCCCATCAACAACCGGCGCTGGCAGGGGCTGGCCTGGAACGTCGCTAAAGTATTGCGCGGCGGCACGTCCCTGGGCTGGAGCACTTACTCCGCCCTGGCGACGCTGGCATATCCGGCGTTTGAACGCCGCGTTTGGCGGCAGTTTGGCGACCGCATTAAACGCGGCGAATTCGATGTGGTGCATCGCATCACGCCCAACGCGCCCGTGGTGCCGAGCCTCCTGGCCACGCGCTGCGCAAACGCCAGCGTGCCGTTTGTGCTCGGGCCGCTCAATGGCGGCGTGCCCTGGCCGAAGCAGTTTGCCCATTTGCGCCGCGCCGAGCGTGAGTGGCTGAGCCGGTTCCGTGACCTCTACAAGCTGATGCCCGGCTTTCATGCCACGCGCCGCAATGCCGCCGCGGTAATGATCGGCGCGCGCTGCGCCTGGCGGGAAATGCCCGCACGCTATCACGATAAATGCATCTTTCTGCCGGAAAACGCAATCAATGCCGATCTCTTTCCCCGCCGGGAACGGCCCGCCTTTCGCGAGCCGCTGCGCGTGGCTTTCGTTGGCCGGCTCGTGCCGTTGAAGGGCGTGGATATGCTCCTCGAAGCCGCTGCGCCTCTGGCGCGGGCCGGGCGATTGCGGCTCGACATTATTGGCGATGGGCCGGAGCTGCCGAAGCTCCGGCAACTCGCAATCAATCTGAGAATTGCCACCTGCGTCGAGTTCCCCGGGTGGGTCAACAATGCGCAACTCGCGGAACGCCTGAGCCAGTCGCACGTGTTCGGTTTCCCGAGCGTGCGCGAGTTCGGCGGTGGGGTCGTGCTCGAAGCGATGGCGCAGGGCCTGATTCCGGTGGTGCTTGACTACGGCGGTCCGGCGGAGCTGGTTCCGCCGGGCACGGGCTTTGTCCTGCCCATGGGATCCCGCGACGAAGTCGTGCGCCGCCTCGAGGAGAGTTTTGCCACGCTCATCACGTCGCCAGAGGAACTCCTGCCGATGCGCCACCGCGCCGAGGAGCATGTGTTCAAACATTTTACATGGGACGCCAAAGCGCGGCAGGTATTGGATGTTTACGACTGGGTGCTGGGCCGGCGTGGCGGCAAGCCCGACTGGGGCACTCCGCTCGGTTTTACCCCGAAGTCGCCCACCTCAGATTGTTCGGCCTTGCCAGGGTCGTAGCGCAGATTTCCAATCTGTTGTATCGCCGATTTGCAATCGGCAGACCACCCGAAGGCTCGTCCCACACGAATCCGCTTTCCGGCTGGACAAAACCGGACAACTCGGGCAGGTTGGACGCATGAGGCTCAAACGGTTTCCTTGGTGGCTATGGCTGACGCTGGCGGTGAACTGGGCAGGGTCAGGACTTCATGCGCAAAACATCCCCTGGATTCTCCCGTGGAACGATTCGACCCCTGGCATCACAGATTTCTCCGTGCTCAATCCGCCTATCAGCACGAATCGGGTGGCGGTGGACACGAACGGCCATTTCGTGGCTAACGGCCAGCGGCTAAGGTTCCTGGGAGTCAACTTCGCCGGCGATTCGCCGTTCATGCCAACGAACAACGCCGAAGCAGTGGCAGCCCGGCTCGCGAAGTTCGGTGTCAACGCCATCCGGTTCCACCACATGGACGCAGCCTGGGCCTACAACGGAGGGCTGCTCGCCTACACTGCAACGACAAGCACGAATTTCAACGCCGCTCAATTGGAACGGGTGCATTATCTCGTGTCGCGGCTCAAGGCACACGGGGTTTATTCCGACATCAACCTCTTGGTCGGACGCCAATACCTGTCGGGGGACGGCCTCGGCCCGGAAGTCGCGGGCATGGATTCAAAAGATTCTCATGTCCTGGGCTTTTTCTACGACCCGGCGATGGCGCTCCAAAAGGATTACGCGACAAAGCTGCTGACACCGACAAACCGGTTTACCGGTCTGCCATTGGCCAAAGACCCGGCGGTGGGCTTTGTGGAAATCATCAACGAAAACGGTGTGATTCAGAAATGGCTCGATGGCGGCCTGGATCGGTTGCCGGCCCGGTACGCGACCAACCTGCAATCCCGGTGGAACACGTGGCTGATGGCGCGGTACACCAATGACGCGGCAATGCTGGCGGCCTGGCAGGTCATCAACCAGTCGTTGGGAACGAATCTGGTGAGCAACGGCGCTTTCAGCAACGGCTTGACCTCCTGGGTAGGCGAGCAGAACTACAACGCCCATGCCGGCTTCTCGCGAACTTTTGATTTTACCGGCGCAAAGCCGTCGGCGCGAGTCGATGTGACCAATGCTGACACGGTATCGTGGCACATCCAGTTCAATCAACCCGGCTTGCCGGTAACTTCCAACCAGGCGTACACGATTTCTTTTTGGGCCAAGTCCAGCCCGGGAACCAATGCCGACGTCTCGGTCATGAAAGCCCATGCGGATTGGGCGGGCCTGGGCTGCTACCAATCGCTGAGCCTAACGACCAACTGGCAGCAGTTCACTAACACGTTTCAGGCCTCGGCCACAGACGCGAACGCGCGTATCAATTTTGGGTCGATGGGAGACAAGATGGCCAGATTCTGGTTCGCGGACGTGCGCCTGCAGGCGGGCGGGCAGATCGGGGTGCTGCCGCCGGGAACGTCACTGGCATCGAGCACGGTACCGAATATGCGCTACTCAGGCAGCGGCTATACGGGCACGCAGCAGGCCCGGCGGGATTGGCTGCGATTCCTGCGCGAACTCGAATATGCCTATTACGACGCGATGGTGACGCATCTGCGCTCTAATATTGGATACGGCGGCCTCGTCTTCGGCACCATTATGGCGAACAGCCCCGCGACGGTTCAAAGCCGGCTCGACGTGATTGACGGCCACGCTTACTGGCAGCATCCCCAGTTCCCAGGCCAGCCCTGGGACCCGGTGAATTGGTATCAGCCGAACATCTCGATGGTCAACACGGTGGGCGATGATAATACCCTGGCGGGCCTGGCCCGCCAGCGCATCAAAGGCAAGCCGTTCACCGTCACCGAATACGAACACCCCGCCCCCAACTATCACGGCGCCGAGTCGCCGCTGTTGCTGGCGGCTTATGCCGGGTTGCAGGACTGGGATGGCCTCTGGCTTTTTGCCTACGGGCCAGGCAACGACATGTTGCCGATGGGCTATGTCCGCGGGTTCTTCGAACTCGCCCAGCATCCGGGCAAGATGGCCAACCTGCTGCTGGCGGCGAATCTATTCCGACGGGGCGACGTTCGGCCGGCAGTGCAGGAAGTCAGCCTGGCACTCTCGCCGGAACACGAGTTGGACCTCTTGCAAAACACGCGCCCCTGGAACCTTTTCAGCAGCAGTCAACTGGGTGTGCCGGCCGGGCTGGCCTTCACCAACCGCCTCAGCACGAGCGTCGGCGTCAATGCCGCAGGTCTCACCAACCCGCCTGCGGCGCCCGCCGGAAGCGTCCTGGCAAGCGACACCGGTGAACTGCGCTGGAACCTCGGCCAAGCCAGCCAGGGTCTGGTCACGTTGGACACCTCGCGCACCAAGGCCCTCATCGGTTTCGCGGATAACCGGCCTGTCACTCTCGGCGGCCTGACCCTCCAGCCGGGCGCCACCCGACTGGGCTGGTGTACGCTCGGAATAACGCTTACGCGCGGCGAAGTCTTCACCAACGACTGCTCGGCACTCGTCGTCGCCAGCGGTTGGTGCGAAAACACCGGGCAGATATGGACGGACACAACCAAGACTTCGGTCGGCAACCAGTGGGGCCATGCGCCGGTGCTCACCGAGGTCGTGCCCTTCACCCTGACCTTGCCCGTCGGCACCAATTATGTTCAGGTCTGGTCGCTGGACGAACGCGGTCAGCGCAAAGCCGCCCTGGCCGTAACCGGCAACGGCACTTCCACCATCTTGACCGTCACCACCAATGCCAGTTCGATTTGGTATGAGGTGAACGTCGCGCGTTGGATGGCCAGCTTCGACTTGTGGCGCGCGCGCTATTTCACTGCCGACGAACAGGCCAATCCTGCCCTTAGTGGCGAAGCCGCGACTCCGTACGGTGATGGCGTTCCGAACCTGTTGAAATACTACCTCGGCCTGCCCGGACGCGCCCCAGCGCCCCCCGGCAGCCCGCCCACCGGTAGCCTGTTGCCGCTCAGCGACCAACTCTATCTCGCACTGAGCTATAACCGCGATAAACTGGTCAAGGATGTGAATTGCGCCCCACAGGTCTCCCCGAACCTGGCCAATTGGTTCTCCGGCACCGGGTTTACCCGCCTGGAACGAACTTTAGACCTCGGGTCAATCGAGAGATTAACGATGCGGGATTTGACCCCCGTCGGCAGTAGCCCACAGCGTTTCATGCGGCTCTGGCTTGCGAGATAGAACAGAAAATAATGCATAGGAACTTCCGTTGGAATCAAAGGGTGGGGGCCTCCAGGCGGCCTTGTTGCCCGGGTAATGAAGGTTAAAGCGTCCGTGCCAGTTTGATCAGCAGTTCGCGCGGCGTGACGATCTGAATTCCAAAAGGCTTTTCCAACACCAGCAGATCGTCATCGCGTGAAACTATGATGTTTGCCCCGGCAGCCAAGGCGCAGGCCAAATAAGGATCGTCGCTTGCATCCCGACTGCGTGGCTTGCCCAACGGGGCGGGATCAACCAGCTTCACCCGGTCGTAATACCACGTCAGCAAAGTATGCGGCGCATGTTTGAATTTGCTTTCCCGCTCGGCGGTTAATGTCCGCACTTCTTCCAGAATTTCCGGCGTGGCAAAAGCGGTGATTCGCCTTTTGGCCATCGCCAGCAGGCATTGGTGAGCTTCACCGCGCCAGCCCACAGCGGCAAAGACGACGTTGGCATCAAAAACGACGCGCACGACCTTTCCTCTCGGTCCGGAGGCGATGCTGAGTTTTCACGATTTCGGCCATTGCCTCGTCCGAGGGATCGCCAATGGGCGCGCCCTCGATAGCCTTCTCCAAAAACGCCACGTCCTGCTTGATTTGTTCCTGTCGCCGGCTGCGGATCAAGTCGCGCATATATTCGCTCATGGAATCAAATGCGTGCGCTGCCGAATCCGACCGTGCGAACTCGGCCAGCTCCGGGTTCAATGATATATTAATGGTCACGGCTTTCATGACGCCACAATAGCTCATTGCCAATGTATGTCAAGGCTTGCCAATAGTCCAGTTAAGCAGCTTAAGTGCCAATGATGGAAAATGGGGAATGTTATGGGTTCTAAAATCGCTCAAATAGCGCAGAATTCCATTGCACCCCTTTCAATAAATGATATTCACGTTTATATGACGAAGGGTTTGGTAAAACACTCCGCCACAAATCTAAATACCTCTACTAAATATGCAAAAAGCGCACTCACCAGAAGATAATAGAACTGTCAAACGGCTGTTTTCGGCGACGTTAGTCGCGTTCGGTATCCTGGCCAGTCGCACGGTCACTTCGGCGTATGCGAACTATGGGCCGACACCCACCCCGCCGAGCAATCCTTCGGCTGCGGGCGCTCCGGCTCTCCCTGGCACAGGTCCAGGAGCCTTTCCGAACACGAAAGTGCTCGCCGCCAACTTCAACGCCAGCGTCGCGGCAGATGGCATGGGCTATCCGCCCAATATTGTCCAATCCAACCAGGGCGCACCCCAGCAGATTATTTGGAATACCGGTGACGGCTTCGGCGGCGTGACGCGGGACATCATTGCCAGTATCAGCGGCCAAACCCCGGGCGGCTTCTCGTTTGCCCGTTATCAGGCCGGCGCGTTTGATTTCCTGCTCAATCCGCGCGACCCGACAACTGCTTTGCAGAACCTGGGCTCCTACACCAATTCCTTGCGCGAACGCTATTCAAATGGCGATACCACCGTCCCAGCATCGCAGGCTTGGGCTCCCTCGCCGAATTATGGCTTTGTCTATACCACGGTCCGTAAGAACGGTCAGCAGTGGAACGACACGTCCCCGTACTTTTACGCCGCGACTTACGTCCAACTCGACAACGTCGCGAGTGCCAATGGGTATGATATGATTGGCGGCCATTTCCGAGGCGGCCAGTTCTATACCCGGTCCACCAAATTGGTAACAGGCTCGCCGACCGACCCGAGCAGCAGTCTGGGGAATCTGCAGCGCTGTGCCATTCCGATATCCGTCGCCTGGTTCCCCTATGATCAGGGTTGGAAGGCGGGTTACATCGACGACCTCAACTCGGCTACGGGCATCCCCGCCTGGAAACGGGGTAACGGCTGGGGCCTCAATAGTGGAACTGCGCTGACCGGGTATCCCAATCTGGGCGGGCAATCGCAATACAATGCTCCGAGCCTCGTGACTTGGTCAGAGATGTATTCTCCTACGAGTATGGCGGCACCAACATCCCGGCTAACGCCTTCATCATCGAATCGCGTTATGTGGATGCCAGCGGCGGCGGCGAAGGCGTGGTCGCGCTGCGCGACGCTGAATTCAACTTCGTCTTTGTGGACTTCCTGAATCCCTTGACGCCGACAACGGTCGTTGTGCCCGCATTTAACCCGCCGGTCTTACGCAACGGACAGTTGACGATCTCCTGGACGGGCACAGGAACTTTGCTGCAGTCCAGCAACGTGGCGCTGCCGATGACCCAGTGGACACCCGTTCCGAACAACCCCACCAGCCCTTACATCGTGACCCCGGCTGCTGGCGCACCCCAGACCTACTATCGCCTCCAGCAATAGTCGGCGGGTAAGACGTTGATACGACGCGCGAGACCGGGGGCAACCCCGGTCTCGTTCTTTATAAACATGGCGCTCCTACGGAGCTGGGAACTCGGAGAGTTGGTTCATGGGTTTGGGATTGAACAGGAGGAAACGGAGATAACGGAGAAATAGATCTGCCATTGCCTGAATCGGATAGGGGCGTTTGTTTACCTTCCATCTCTGTTTCCTCGGTTATCTCCTGTTTCTTGGCAAGGGTTTACCCAGGGAACCTACCATTGTCGAAATACACATCCTATGGCAGGAGCACCTGTGGAGAGGGGCACCGGATTTGGAGACTGCTGCAGGTCTGCTGCTTGTGGGAGGTGATTAACTGATGGGAATTTGGTTTTGGACGCGCCCGCTTGTACTGGCGCCGCGCGGGTGAGCTGCGACAGGAGTCTCTCGGTGATGAGTGACTAGATTTGGGACATGCAGGGCAGTTAGAACGAGGTAAAGGAATGGAGCGGCTGACCCTGAATAAGCTCCGCAGAATATGGCCAAGACGCCCAACGGGCAAAAACCGCGAATGGAAGATTAGGGGCGCCGGCGAGTCGTTTCGTGCCCAATTCCTCGCAGCTCAACGAGAACTGAAGTTAATCTTGCACGTACAGGTTGGGCGAGTCCTTGGGAGGCTGGGCAAAGCCAGGGGAACCCGCTCAAGCCGGGACTCCAGACAACAGAGTCGGCGAACGGATGACGCTTGACTATTAGAATGGAGAGTTCAGCGGCACGCGAGTTGCTGGCGTTAAGTCTGAGGAAGTCTGTTGGAACGGTTCATAGTCGAGAAAACTATTGCCCCACTCCCGAGGTCGGCCAGCGCGAGTACGGCTCGAACGAGAGTGGCGTTTGAAGGCTAGCGAAGAATAAATGGCTCAGAAATGTATTTTGGTGGCAGATGCTGATACTCAGTTACTGGACGATTTTCGCCAGGCGCTGGGGGCGCAATGGCAGGTAACCGGAGTTACCACGGGCATCGCGGCAAGAGCGGCAATGAAGCAACAGGTGGCCGACGTCATTATCGCCAGTCTGGACCTGCCCGAAATCTCGGCGGCGGAACTGCTCAACCAAACCCGCAGGAAGAACCCGAAAACCGTCCGCTTCATCATGGCTCGAGAGGAAGAGCGAGAGCGGGTGATGAAGAATGTGCTTGGAGCGCACCAGTTCCTGCCTAAGCCGATTGATTTCCAACTAGCCCGTGAAACGATCGAGCGCGCACTGACCGTTGAAGGCTGGCTGGTCAATGACAACATCCGGAAACTGGCCGCCCGGGTGCGAAGCTTCCCCGTGATGCCGGCTTTGTACCTGGAAGTTCTAGCCGCGTTGCGCAATCCAGATGCCACCACCGAGCAGGTGGGAGCCATCATCTCCAAGGACATGGCGATGATGACCAAGGTTTTACAGGTGCTCAACTCGGCCTACTTCGGTTTGTCGCAGCGCATTACCGATCCGTCCGAGGCGATCGGCATTCTGGGGTT
>JBAXTC010000220.1:0-10293 GCA_037130375.1 Verrucomicrobiota bacterium
GTCCGCCAATCAAATCATCTTTGAGGGCTTGGATTGGCCTGACCGATAGGTTATTAACTTGAAGCAGAAGCCGGTTGAAGCACGAAGTGGAGACCGGGAAAGGCAAGAAATTATGATGGCGCAACCTAGTTTTGAGCGATGCCAGGCATTCATCGACTGTCAGATGCAGCCGGCAGGTCCGAGGCCGGCACCGGCGAAAAGACAAGCGCAATGGCGTGCGGTAACCATTTCGCGCCTGACAGGTTCCGGAGCACACCTGGTGGCCGAGGAGTTGGCCAAATACCTGCAAAGCCGTGCTCCGAAAGAGGTTCCAGCCTGGACTGTGTTTGACCGCAACCTGGTGGAAAAGGTGCTGGAGGAGCATCATCTGCCGGAGCGGATGGCACGGTTTCTGGCCGAAGACCGAATCTCGGGAATTGAGGATACAATGGAAGAGTTGTTCGGACTCCACCCGCCGTCTTCGACGCTGGTGCGGCAAACGGCGGAGACCATTTTGCATCTGATCGAGCTGGAGAAGGTGATTATCATCGGACGGGGCGCGGGCATCATCACCCGCAACCTGGATTACGTGTTTCACGTCCGGCTGGTCGGTTCGCTCGAGAAACGGCTGGAGCACATGCAGGAGTTTTACAAGCTGGAGAGAAAGGCGGCGCTGGGCATAATTCAAAAGGAAGACCGGGGGCGCCAACGTTACCTTAAGAAATACTTCAACCTGGAAATTGACGATCCGCTGCTCTATCATGTGGTTATCAATACCGATGTCGTCCCCTACGTGACGGCGGCGCGGATGATTGGAGATGCGTTGTTCGACCGGGCGTGAGTTGAACTGGTTGCAGGGGGCTGCCGGAGCCGGGATGGCCGCGCAAATTCTTGTAATGAGGCAGGTTGGCTTGGAGACCAACAACGACAGCCACTTGCGGCTCGGGCAGTTTGGAACATAAACCCAACTGTGCGCCGCCCTGTGAAACATCGCTCGTCGCGTTCCCGGAAAAGGGTCGCGCGGGTTTTCTATTGGATTCTCACGCTGACGGGGTTGGTCGTGGTCGGTTGGGTTTGGTGGGAGTCGGGCAAGACCCAGGCGCCCGCTCTGAAGCCGAAGGCGGCTGCCGAAGTGCCAGTGGTTGAACCTCCGATACAACCCAAACCGGTCCCGGAAGCGCTGCCAACCAACCTGCCCCCTCCGGTTGTGCCGGTCCCATTGCCCCGCCCCATTACCAGAACCAACCCTGAGCCAGTCCCAGTCCAGCTCGGAGAATTTCCGCGACCGGTCCAGAATGTCTTCGAAGCGCAACTGGCTTTGGCGCGCCAAGCCATTTCATCCGGGTCCATCGACGGACGCATCGGCCCGCAAACCCGCGCTGCATTGCGTGCTTTTCAGCAAAAGGAGCGTCTGACCGTTACCGGCGAGCTGGATGCGGCGACCAAAGAGCAGTTGAATCTGACCGTTCCTCCGTATTCGACTTATACGGTCACCACGAATGATCTGGCGAGATTACAGCCCCTGAGCAGCACGTGGCTTGGCAAATCGCAGCAGACGGCGCTCGATTACGAGACGATCTTGGAATTGGTCGCCGAGAAGGGGCACGCGCACCCGAACCTGATCCGCGGGTTGAACCCGGCGGTTGACTGGGCCAATGTGGCTGCGGGCGCGACCCTGCAACTGCCTGACGTTGCATATATCGAGGTGGACGCAAAAGCGGCGTTCGTTACCATTAACCTGGCCGGCAGAAGCCTCGAGGCATTTAACGCCAAGACAAATCTGCTGGCGCATTTCCCGTGCAGCATCGCGCAACGGGTCGAGAAACGGCCCGCCGGCGAATTACACGTCGCGGTGATCGCGCCAAATCCGAATTACACATTTGACCCGGACGTATTCCCCGAATCTGCCGAGGCGCGGCAATTGAGAATGAGATTGGTATTGCCGCCCGGACCCAACAACCCCGTCGGCGTGGCATGGATCGGGCTGGACAAACCCGGCTACGGCATCCACGGCACGCCCAGCCCGGAACAAGTGGGCCGAACCGAATCGCACGGCTGCTTCCGCCTGGCTAACTGGAACGCGGAGCACCTGATCAAATTGGTTTGGGTCGGAATGCCAGTGTACGTGGAGCCGTGAGACCTGAATGGAACCGCAGATCGGCTGGAGTGCCGCGGTTTAAGGGGATTTGAGACGATAGAATCGGTTGGCGACTGGTGGGGAAAGGACCACTTGATTTTGGCCGCCAACGACAGCCGGCAGATTGGTGACGCTGCTCCAGTTGGTGGTGCCTATCGTAATGTCTTCATGATGTCTCGCGGCACGGCTCAAATCAACTGTATGCCGCGGGAAAAGTCAATGGCTCCGCTTCGAGTCAGGTTCTGAGCAAGCTCGGAAGCAACTACGCTCCTGACCGCTTCGGATAGGCGGGGCGTTTGACTTCCGGTCGCGGGTGTTTTTTGAGCTCGCTGAGAACCTCAGTTACGGCGCGTTCGAGTTGGGGATCGCCGCCGCGGGCCATCGCCCCCGGGTCGTCCACGACCTCGATGTCCGGGTCCACCCCGTGGCCTTCGATGATCCATTGGCCGTTGGTGCTGTAAATGCCAAACGTCGGCACGGTGACGCCTCCGCCGTCCATCAGAGGCGGCGAGCCGGTGATGCCGATTAGACCGCCCCAGGTGCGCATGCCGATGAGTGGTCCGAGGCCGGACTGCTTGAAGTAGAAGGGGAAGCAGTCGCCGCCCGAGCCGCTCCAGCCGTTGACGAGCATTGCCTTGGGACCGAGCTGCGTGACCTGTGGCCATATCCAGTCCCTGCCGTCGCGCACGGCCCAGTAGTTGCGCAGAGGCCGATCGAGCAGTTCGATGAAGCGGTCCGGAATCTGGCCCCCGCTATTGAAACGTTCGTCGATGATCAGACCCGGTTTGGTGACTTGCGCCCGCCACATGCGGACCAGCTCGTTCTGGCCGTTGGCGCCGGTATCCGGGACATAGACATACCCGATCTGGCCGCCGCTGAGTTGATCGACGCGTTTCCGGTTCTCCTCGATCCATGCCAGGTTGCGCAGGCGGTCCTCGCTGCCCAGGGTCTGGACGAGGACCTCGCGCGCGCCAGACATGCCCGGCTTGCCGTTGACGGTAAGGAACACCGGTTTGTCGGCGAGACCCTGGAAGGCGGCCCACGGGTCTTGCGTGACATCAATCGGGTTGCCGTTGACGGCGAGCAAATAATCGCCTTCGTAAACATTCGTTATGCCCGGCTGAAGCAATGGGGAACGCACTTCGCTATCCCAGGGCGCGGCCTTTACGATATGCTTGATGCGGTAGGCGCCGTTTTCGAGCGAGAAATCGCAGCCGAGGTAACCCACGCCGAGCGATGGGCCTTTCTCGACGTCACCGCCGCTGCGATAGGTATGGGAGGAGTTCAACTCGCCGATCAGTTCGCCAATGACGTAGTTGACATCCCACCGCGTCACGGCGTCGTCGAGCAATTTCCCATAGCGCTGGCGCATCTCGTTCCAATCGACGCCGTGCATGCCCGGGTCGTAGAAGTAGTCGCGCTCGAGGCGCCAGGCATCGTTGAAGATCTGCCGCCACTCGGCCACCGGGTCGATCTGCGCCTCGAAGCCGCTTGTGCTGATCTTCTTGTCCATCTTCTGCCCTTCCTTGGGTTCGATGATGGCGTAGTCGCTGCCTTTGCGGACCAGCAGCTTCTCGCGGTTGGCAGAGAGCTCGAAGTCATCGGCGTCGTCCATTACGGTCTTCTCTTCGCGCTTTTCAAGGTCGTAGAACATTACTGACTTCTTCTCATCGCCGGCGCCGGCGTGCGGGAGGCGGATAAAGAGCAACTTGCCGGACACCCCAGCGAGGCCGTCGTAGCGCCCGGCTTTGGGCGGCAGCACAACCACCCGCTCCTCGAAGCCCGCCAGATCAATCTCGACCGGTTTGGGCTTTTCTTCCTTGACCTTCTCGTCTTTCTTCTCGTCCTTTTTGGCCTCGGCCTTGGCGTCATCCTTCTTCTTGTCGGCATCGGCCGGTTTCTTATCCTCGGATTTCTTTTCGTCATCCTTTTTGGCATCGTCCTTTTTATCTTTGGCCTTGTCGCCTTCTTCATCGTTGCGTGGGGCGAGCGGGGAGAGCACGTCTTTGCGGAGCGGCACGGCGGCGAGGACTGCCGAGTTGGCGTAAATCCAGGAGTTGTCCAGATCGCTGTAGCTGGGGCTGAATGTGCGGCCGGTGCGGAAGAAGAGGTATTTGCCATCGGGATCGAAGACCGGGAGATCGTCGTTGTAGAAGCCGGATGTGACCTGGTGGAACTGGTTGGATTTGCAGTCGTAGAGGGCAATGGCGGAGTTGCGGTTATCAATGTCCTGGGCCCAGGCGATCCAGCGGCTGTCCGGCGACCAGCCCACGTTGAATCGGTTGAGTTCATCGTGATACATCCACAGTTGACGGCCGATCACCTGGTTGGTCTTCGCCTCGAAGTCGAACAGGTTGATGCGCATCGCTTTGTCGATGAAGGCGATTTTCTTGCTGTCGGGCGACCATTGGGGGCCATAGCGGAAGCCCGGGCCGAGCTTCGTAAGAGTTTCCTCCCCGACCTGGTTGGTGCCGGGGCTGAGGTCGGCGCTGCGGACCGTCAGTTCATACTCGCCGGTGCGGTCGCTGAAACACGCGATCCATTTGCCATCCGGCGACCAGGCCGGGAAACGCTCGTCGATGCCCGGCGTGCGCGTGAGGTTGCGCACCACGCCGTGCTCGGCCGGGGCCGAGAAGATGTCGCCGCGCGCCGCGAACAGCACCCGCTTGCCGGTCGGCGAGATTGTGGCCGCCTGGATATGGCCGGAAACATCCTCATAATGCGGCTTGAGCGTGGCGCGGTCGGTCACGACCCGGATATCGACTTGGTGTGACTTCTCCGTTTGGAGATCCAGCAGGTGAAGACGGCCGGCGTTTTCGAAGACGATGTCGCTCGGGCCGATGCTCGGGAAGTGGACATCGTACTCCTTGAAAAAGGTGATCTGGCGCACCTTGTCGTGTTTGAGATCGCAGGCCCAAAGGTTGAAGCGTTTGTTCTCGTCCCGGTCAGAAAGGAAATAGAGCGTATTGTCGCCGTGCCACATTGGGTTGGAATCGGCGGCGGGCGAGCGGGTGAGATTGCGGGCGGTGAGGGATTGGAGATCGAACAGCCAGATGTCCGGGTTCATGCCGCCGCGATAGCGTTTCCAGGTGCGGAAATCAACGCTGATGGGCACGTAGGCCAGCGTCTTGCCGTCGGGGGAAATGGCGCCGAACTCGCCGTAAGGCACAGGCAGCCTTTCGGGCAGCCCCCCCTGGGCCGAGACTTTGTAAAGCTGGTTGAAGCGGTTCTTGGGACTGGTCATCGAGGTCGCGTAAAGGATGGTTTTTCCGTCCGGATACCAGCCCAGCATCCGGTCCGGCGCGCCGTGATGGGTGATGCGCCGGGGCAAACCGCCGGTCACCGGCATGACGTAAATGTCTCCATTGCCGTCGTAGTCACCAGTGAAGGCCAGCCACCCGCCGTCCGGCGAAAAGCGCGGAAAAGACTCCTCCCCTTTCGGCGAACTGAGGCGCAGGGCCACGCCGCCGCTCTTGTCGGCGAGCCAGATGTCGCCGGCATAAACGAAGGCAATCTGAGTGGCCGAGACCGCCGGCTGGCGCATCATGCGGGCATCGAGACGATCAGGCGTCGTGGACGGGTCCGTGGCGGCTGACGCCGGCGGCGGGGTGGACAGGCCAAGAGCGAGCAGGAGGACAAAGCTTGCGAGTCGGGGGTTCATGTTGCGTTTCGATCTGGATCAGAGGCTAGGCATAATGCATACCGGCGCTGGCCGGCGAATAATTTCGCCGGAAACTACATCATCCCCGTCCGCAAGGCCAGCGCGAAAGTCAGTTATTGTGTCTGCGAATTGCAGAGAAAGAGCAGAAAGAGATTGAGCCTGATTCATGTTCCCCCTATTTTTCAGACGACTGTTATGGGTAACTGTTTTAGAACATCATGAAAAGCTTCACTCGCAGAGATTTCCTCAAGACGGCAGCCGTTGGCGCGGCGGTGTTCAGCACCCGCGCGTTTTCCCGGGGCCAGACTGCCGGCGCGAACAGCGATATTCGCGTCGCCCAGATTGGTTTCCGCAGTCAGGGGGCCGGGCACATCGGCGCGCTGACCAAGACCAAAGGCGTGCGGCTGGTCGCACTCTGTGACGTGGACCAGCACGTGCTTGACAAAAAGGCCAAGGAACTTGGCGGCGACATTGCGACCTATACCGACATCCGCAAGCTGCTCGAGAGAAAGGATGTGGATGCCGTGTCCATCGCCATCCCCAACCATTGGCATGCCCTGGCCACGGTCTGGGCCTGTCAGGCAGGCAAGGACGTGTATGTCGAGAAGCCCGCCTGCCACAACCTGTTTGAAGGGCGGCAGATGGTCGAGGCGGCCCGCAAGTATAATCGAATGGTTCAGTGCGGCACCCAGTGCCGATCCTCGCCGGGACTTCAGGAAGCCGTCAAATACGTCCAGGACGGTCACCTGGGCAAGATTGTTATCGTCCGGGGCTTCTGCTACAAAGCCCGCCAGAGCATCGGTTTGGTGGACGGCCCGCAACCCGTGCCCGATTACATCGACTACGACATTTGGTGCGGGCCGGCTCCCAAGGAACCGCCGCGGCGCAATGGCAAGTTTGGCACCGTCCACTATGATTGGCATTGGTTCTGGCCGTACGGCAACGGGGATTACGGCAACCAGGGTCCCCACCAGGTGGACATCTGCCGCTGGTTCCTCGGGGAAGAGGCCATCGCCCCGTTCTCGATGGCGGTGGGCGGCCGGTTGGGCTACCAGGACTCGGCCGAAACGCCGAACACTCTGACGGTCTATCATGGATACAAGACGCCGATGATTTTTGAGGTGCGCGGACTGCCCACCAATAGAGCCTCGCAGACGGAAGGCTGGAAGATGGACAACTACAGGGGAGTGGGGGTGGGTAACGTCATCGAGTGCGAAAATGGCTGCGTGGTGATCCCGAGCTATACCGAGGCGATCATTCAGGATAAGGACGGCAAGGAGATTACGCGGTTCGACGGAAAGAAGAAGAAGGGTCCGGCAGAGGACGTGAAAACCCCAACCGGTTTATCGGCTGAGTCCGGCGGACATCATGGCAATTGGATCGCCGCCATCCGCAGCCGCAATATTAAGGATCTCCGCGCGGACATTCTCGAAGGGCATCTTTCGGCCGGCCTGGTCCACACCGGCAATATTTCCTACCGGCTCGGCGCGCGGAAGCCGTCGGGAGAAATCAAGGAATCGTTGCAAGGCAACAAGAGCCTGAGTGAGGCCTTCGACCGCATGGCGGGACATCTGGAGGCCAACGGCGTCGATTGCACAAAGGAGAGCGTGCAACTCGGCCTGCCGCTGAAGTTCGATCCCCAGAAAGAACGCTTCGCAGATAACGACCAGGCCAATCAACTGGTCTCGCGCAAATACCGCCAACCATTCGAGGTTCCGGAAAAGGTCTAGCGGATGATGGTGACGGCAGCGGCGAGGGCTGCCACAGTGAGGAATCGATTCGTTTTCATGGTTCTATTTTTGTTTTGCGCTTCAGTTGTGTTGGTTCAACCGCCGAACATCGGCCGCTAAACGTGTGGAACAATTGTCCAAGCACAACCCCGGACAACCTGCGCAAGCCCGCAAAAAGGGCTGAGCGATGAAATCACTCTTCGCTCGCAACATCAGCAACACCGGCCGACTCGTGCGCGGCGTGGGCGCGGTGGGATTGCTCGTCGGAGCCGGGTTCAGCTACTTCCTTTCAGTTTGGCTGGGCGTGACGTTGGCGGTTTTCGGTGTGTTCGTTTTATTCGAAGCCCTGCGCGGCTGGTGCTTACTGCGCGCCTGCGGCATTAGGACCAAACTCTGAGCCAGCACTCCGATGAGCGAGTTCACGTCCGCCTGGATAAGGACCGAACTGTCGAGACAGGTCCGTTTCATCGCTCGCCTCGCCGGCGTGCCACTTCCTGCCGCACTTCCCCAGGGACAAGACGCGTCCGCCGGACCGTGCATATTCGGCCCGTGCGGCCAGCAGCTTGCGGCCCAGCGTGCTCCGGGGCCGCGCTGGCTGCGCCACTTCCCGCTCCAGCTTTTCGCTGATGGCATTTCGCACCCAGGCACTGCGGTTTGACTTCGCGCACACCGCCGAATGATCCTCTGGGGCCAACTTCACCGTTAGGGACAGGAGCCCAGTATTACTCATGCGCTAAGACTACCTCACCAATCCTTTTTTGGGAACCCCAATCAAGAAGCGCCGAAGGCGAGAAGAAGGTCGGATTGTTTGCGGAGCGCGGACATTTTTGTCCGCAACCGTGCGCGCGCTGGCGTGGGAAGCGCACCCCATGACCAATGCCACCCGGGTTCGACCCTCATCCTGAAAGGAAGAAATCACTCAGAGCAGGGTTGCGAGGTCGCGCGCCACGCGCAACCCCGGGCTGAGTGATAGAATCCCTTCGGGATTGGCAGGCGCAACGCTGGGCCGAGTCATGCCATCCTTTCGGGATGGAGCGCCGCGGAAAATGTCCAAACTCCAACGCCATAATTGACTTCTCCTGCCATCTACCTTCGGGTTTTGGCATTCGGATTTCGGATTTCGGTATTCGGATTTCCGCCGCTCCAGGCGGCGGCGGCGGCGGGGGTGGGTGTTAAGCCCCGATTTCTCGAAGGATTAGGTTTGTCGGCAAACGCTGCTTGTGTTTCATTGGCACTGAAGCGCAGCGAGTGGCACGCCTCAATGACGGACGCGAAATCAAATAATGAAGAGCAAGAACAAGAGCAAGAGCAAGAGCAAGAGCATGAGCAAGAGCAAGAGCATGAGCAAGAGCATGAGCATGAAAACCAAATCACGAACAATGAGCATCGGCCTGTGCGCTTTGGCGCTCGGGGCCGGCATGGCGGCGCAGGGGGCGGCGCCAGTAATCTCCGACACCGCGCTGGTGCCAAGGTTTACCATTCAGAGCGATCTGGGGGTTCCCAACCAAATTCAGTACTGCACCAACCTGGGCCAGGCCAACTGGGTGGTGTTGACGAACCTGGTGGTGACGCAAAGCCCGTACTGGTTTGTGGACGTGGACGCGCCGCCAGCGCCGCGGCGGTTTTACCGGGTGCTGGAGCTCGGGACGAACAGTCCGGTGCCGCCCGTGCCACCCGACATGGCGCTCATTCCCGCCGGCAGCTTTACGATGGGCGATAGTCTGGATAACGACACTAACGCTCTGCCCATGCACACAGTATATGTGAGCGCGTTTTACATCGAAAAGTATGAGGTGACCAAAAGCCTATGGGACACGGTGCATGAGTGGGCCGTCGCTCACGGGTACAGTTTCGAGTATGCGGGGCAGGGGAAGGAGACCAATAATCCAGCGCAGAACATGACGTGGTATGACGCGGTGAAGTGGTGCAATGCGCGGAGCGAGCGGGAGGGGCGGGTGCCGGCGTATTACACCAGCGCGGGGCAGACGACGGTGTATCGGAGTGGGCAGACCGCTGTGCAGACCAACTGGGTGAAGTGGAGCAGCGGCTATCGGTTGCCGACGGAAGCGGAGTGGGAGAAGGCAGCGCGGGGCGGAGCCAGCGGACAGCGGTTTCCGTGGGGCAACACGATTTCCGAAAGCCAGGCCAACTACGCCGGAGCTATCGGCAGCTATAGCTACGATTTGGGACCGAATGGCTACAACGCAGTCGGTCAGATCGGAGGGGATCCCTACACAAGTCCGGCGGGTTATTTTGCGGCTAACGGGTATGGGTTGTATGACATGTCGGGGAATGTGTGGGAGTGGTGTTGGGATTGGTCGTCTGTTTCGTATTCAAGTGGCTCGCAGACCGACCCGCGTGGTCCCGCTTCAGGCTCGGCCCGCGTGATTCGGGGTGGCGGTTGGTGGAGCAACGCGTTTTACTCCCGAACGGCCCTTCGCAACGGTAACCTCCCGTCGAACCGCGACAACGGCATCGGATTCCGCGCCGTCTTGTCCCCAGGTCAGTGAGCTGAACAGCGGGTGCAAGAAAGGGAAGCGTGTGCGAGTGGAAAAAGAGAAGCCCTCGCAGCGGTCGAGATTATTTGCGGAGCGCGGACATTCTTGTCCGCAACCGTGCGCGCACCGGCATGGAGCGCGGACATTCTTGTCCGCAACCGTGCGCGCACCGGCATGGAGCGCGGACATTCTTGTCCAATGCCTGGTTAGGATTTGATTCTCAAGAATACCCCCGAAACCGGTCCAAGCCTTTGTCCCGGAGGGACATTCGAGAATAGCCCAACGTTT
>JBAXTC010000221.1:0-10280 GCA_037130375.1 Verrucomicrobiota bacterium
GTGCGCCGACTGCCGTCGGCGGCTACGATTTTGCAGGTTCTTGAATCCGCCCTGCTTTATCTCCAGCAATTCATCCACGCGGACAAATTGGTACTTTTTGCCTGCGAGGTAGTCGAGCAGTTCGCCGAAACGCGCGGGGAACTTGTCCGCGCGGCCCGGCCCGGAGCCAATATGCACCAGTAGCAGGAATCCGTTAAGTCCGCGTGGCTCCTGCTTTTCTCTGGCAACGATGCTGTCGAAGATGGCTTTGGAGGAGACAAAGTTTTTCCCGGCTTCGCCCGTGTAGTCGGCGTTCGAACGTGTGCCAGGAGTGAAATTGACGGTGATCAAGCCCATCTCTTTGGCCCACTCAACGATCTCATGATTGTAATGTTCGTAAGGAGGCAGAAAATAGCGAATCTGTGCACGGTTGACGCCGAATCGCTCGATCTTCCGCAAGTTGCTTTCCAGATCGATCTGAAAGTCGGCATGAGTAACCAGCGTCGTCTTCGGCCCTTCCCAGGGGCAGTACAGCAAGTGCTTGTCTGAATGCGGGCCAAGATAGTGACCTTCCCGGACAATGCGTTGAACCAGCGGCTCGAAACTGGGGTTGGTCAGAAAAACGCCCGTGAAGAAGAACGCCCCCTTGCCTTTATGCTTTCCGAGTTCGTTCAGAATCACTTGCCCGCCCTCGGCATATTCGTGCCCGGTGAACACGATCGCCAATCTCCGGGCCGAGGTCGGACCACGGATGATTCCGCCTTCCCGAAGTTCTTGGCCAGATCGCTGGGAACCTTGGCCGGCCCCCGTTTCGGCGGCGGCTGCCGGCTCAGAGGCGGGGAGTGAGACGTAAAACCCAAAGGACGCCATCGCAACAAGAAAGCCGGCTATTCGTAGAGACTGGTTCACTGCGGCCAAATCTTCGACTTTCCATCGTCGGCGGCGAGGAAAATCGGAGAAAGCAGAACCGGCTGCGCGAATTCAAGCCGAATAGGGTTGTTGTGGCCCAGAGGAGGCTTGGTATAATGACGCAATGACACTGTACAACCTTTTTCCGCTGCTCGCCGGCCCCTTGTCCGGCTGGGAGGCACATTTTTCCCGGGCGGCGGCGATGAAATTCGATTGGGTGTTCGTCAATCCGATTCAGGAATTGGGCGCTTCGCGCAGTTTGTATTCGATCGCCAACTATTTTCGCTTCAACCCGGCGCTGCTTGACCCGAAAAGCGAGGCGGCCCCGGAGGAACAAGTCCGGCGCATGATTGCCCAGGCCCGGGCCACCGGGATCAAAGTGATGATCGACCTGGTGATCAATCACTGCGCGATCGATTCGCAGTTGACGAGAGAGCATCCTGAGTGGTTCGTGCGCGAGTCGGATGGTCGGATCGCCAATTCATCCTGCCAGCACAACGGCGAGAAGGTGGTCTGGAAAGACCTGGCCCAGTTCGATCACCGGCACACGCGGGATCAAGAAGGTCTTTATGGCTATTGCTTAAGTGTAGTGGAGTATCTAGTGGCGTTGGGCTTTGAAGGGTTCCGGTGCGACGCGGCCTACCAGGTTCCGCGCCACTTCTGGCACCGGCTGATGCAGGACGTCAAAGCCCGGCATCCGGACATCTGTTTTGCGGCGGAAACCCTCGGCTGCTCTCCCGACGAAACCCTGGAGACGGCGCGGGCCGGGTTCGATTACGTGTTCAACAGCTCGAAATGGTGGAATCTGCAAGACTGGTGGTTGATCGAGCAATACAGCCTGATGCGCGAAATCACCCGGTCGATCAGCTTCCCGGAAAGCCACGACACGCCGCGTCTCTGTGAGGAAATGAACGGCAATGTCAACGCGCTGAAGCAACGCTACCTCTTCTCGGCGCTCTTTTCCGCCGCTGTGGTCATTCCCATCGGATTCGAATACGGATTCCGCAAACCGCTGAACGTCATCCATACCCGCCCGTCCGACTGGGAACAGACCGGGATCGACCTGGCTTCCTATATCGCGAAAGTCAACGCCATCAAGCAGATCCATCCGATGTTCCACGAAGAAAGTCCCATCAGCATCCTGCCCTGTCAGAACCCGAACGTCCTGCTGATGTGGAAGGCGTCCGTCAAGCACAAGGACGAGGCGCTGCTGATTCTCAATAAGGACGTTGGGCAGCATCAGGATTTTCACACGGACAACTTCCGGCATTACGTCCAGTCCGGCGCGCCCTTGCGGGATGTGTCGCCGGAATATCCGCTGGAGTATCTCCACAAGCCCTTTCACTATTCGCTGCGGCCCGGACAAGGCATTGTGCTCGTCACCTCGCGGAATTGAGCGAGCGGCAACCCCGGTGGACATGATGGGAATCACAGGGATGACATTAGCCGCAGCGGCAAATCCAAACTCGCCGATGACCGCCACCGTGCGCAAGCTCCACCAGATATGGGTGGGCGATCTTGTTGGAATCAGGTGAAATTTCTTGTCGCCATCAGCCCCGGTGAGCGTTAGTATCAGCGGCGCTTTCCCTGCCCCTCTTGTTGGGATCGGTGCGGGAAGTCCGGCTGATGAAATCACGGTTCTTATCATTATTAGGTTTGCTGGCTGGGGTTGGGCTTCTCGTCCAACCCGAAGCCCTTCGCGCCCAACCCGCCTCAACCACGAACTACGTCCTTTCGCTCGGCGGCACGAACGGCTTCCTGGAATTGCCCAGCGGCGCGTTCAACGACCTCGAAGAAGTCACTATCGAAGGCTGGGTCAAGTGGATGGATGATCGCCCCTACCGGTTATTCTTCGTTTTCGGCATAGAAAAGCGCGACATCGGTGTGGCACGATTGGGTGCGACGCCGGACATCGGGTTGGTCATCGAACCAGGAGGCGGTGTGAATAATGCACTCCTTTTGGTCGCCAAGGATCTCTTCCGCACCAACCAATGGTTTCACTTCGCAGCGGTCATCGCCCGGAATCGGGCATCCTTCTACGTCAACGGCGCACTCGCGGCTTCCGCAGCGAACCGGACACCCTTCAACCGCGTTCAGCAAGGCGAGCGCAATCGCCTGGGGCGCAGCCCCTGGAAGGACACTTTGTTCCCGGACATTATTGACACGGAAGCGTTCATGGATGAGTTCCGTGTTTGGAGTGGCGTGCGCACGAGCGACCAGATTCGCGAGAACCTGTTTCGGCGGTTGACCGGCAAGGAGCCGGGTCTGGTCTGCCTGCTCAACTTCGATGATCAGACTCCCGCCGACAAATCGCCGCGGGCCAACGCAACGAAGCTGTTCGGCAACGCCAGGATTGTCCCCGGGCCAGTGCCTTCGCCAGGCGACGTGATTCCCATGGCCTCGCTTTCCGGCCGAGTGACCGATGACGCGGGGAAGCCGGCGGCAGGCGCCACCGTGCGCATTGACCGCGACCGGGAGAAGGTAGCAACCACGCTGACCGATGCCACTGGAGCTTACGAGATCGGGTTCAAGTATGCGCCCGGAAGCTACGATCTATTCGCGGAATTGGGCCAGCTTGCCACTTGGCGCACGAACATTCCTGTCGCCCCACAGACTCCGGTTCGATTCGATCTGGCCTTGGACGCAGCCAGCACCATCTCCGGCTCGCTTCTTGCGCTGGATGGGGCGCCGCAAGGCCGCGCGGTGGCGGAGGCCGAGGACGCCGTTTCCGGGCGGGTGGTGGCCAGTGCGGCGAGCGGGGCGCGGGGCGAGTTCACGTTCCGCAATCTTCGGCCTGGCGACTACCGTATCCGCGCTAGCGGAGCCAACGGTTATGTCTATTATGCGGATCGCCGGTTGGTGAAGGCGGTACCGGGCAAGACCACCGCAAACATCGATCTGCGCTTTTCGCCCTCCAAGAAAGGGTCCTGGGAGGTCTTCAACACCGCGCGCGGCCTGGCGGATGATAGGGAAATCCGCAAGATTCTCATCGAGCCGGATGGGGCGGTCTGGTTCGCCACAGCGGGCGGGGCCTCCCGCTTCGATGGCCATGAATTCGTAAATTTCACCACCGATGACGGGCTGCCCGACAATTCCATCTTAAACATGGCCCGCGACAGTCGGGGAAATATATGGTTCTCGACCGACACTGGCATTGCCCGGTATGACGGAAAGCGCATGGATAAATGGACCGGCGCTCAAGTGGCCAACCTTCGATACCTTGACGCCATCTATGCGGCACCGGACGGCAGGGTGTGGTTCGGGTCCGGCTCTTCAGATCCTCCGACGGTTTTCTCTTTCGATGGCGAGGACTTTTCCTATTTCACCCGCACCAACGGACCGCCCAGTGCAGTAAGAAAAATGGCTGGCGATGGGAAGGGAATCATCTGGATGGCAAGCCGTGAGGGTCTGCTGCGCTTCGACGGAACCAACTTTCTCAACGTGACGAAACAGGCGGGCTTGGAAGCAATCGGCACGGATACCCCGAGCGTCGATCGTGACGGCAAGGTCTGGTTTGGTCTTGACTCTGGGGCCGGATGCTATGACGGAACGAATGTCGTCACCTTCGACCGGAGGCAGGGACTTGGGCTTGAAGATGTCCTTTGTACCCACATCGCTTCGGATGGGACGGTCTGGTTTGCGGGCCAGGGCGGAGTTTCAAGTTACGATGGAACCAATTTTGTGAACTTCACCAAGGAAGACGGCCTGCCGGGCGACCGGATCTTATTTGTGACCAGTTCGCCGAATGGGGTGATGTACTTCGGAAGCGCTCTTGATGGCGCGAGCCGGTACGATCCGACGACCTTCATCAGTTACACCGAAGCGGATGGTTTGGCCGCCAATTCCACATGGTCCAGTTTCCTGGCCGCGGATGGGGCGGTGTGGTTTGGCCACGGCGCTTCAGCTTTGGGGTACGATTCAGTCGCGGGAGTCTCTCGGTTCGATGGCCGGCAGTTCACCACTTCCTGGGAAACCAATCGCATACTCGCCTCTGGCTCCCTGGCGCAAACCCGTGATGGTGTCTTGTGGATTCCAACAGGCCGTGAAGGTGCGGTCCGTTTCGATGGCACAAACTTCCTTCGCTTTGCCGCGGCGGACAGCCCGGCGGACATCGGTGTGTATGCATTGGCGACAGCGCGTGATGGCTCAGTCTGGGCGGGGACGGGGAGTGGTTTATCGCATTTCGTTGATGGCCGCTGGCAGGACTTTCCCAGCCCGGGTGGAAAACAGATTTCAAGCGTCGTCTGTGACTCCAAGGGAACGGTCTGGGCCGGATCAGTTCAGGGATCGAATGTGTGGCGTTTTGACGGCGCTGGATTTCAACCACCGAGCACCGCGTCTGGTTCTTTCAGCAACATTATCAGCTTGTCCATTGATCGGGATGACTCGCTCTGGATTGCCACGGATGCAGGAGCGGTGCGATTTGACGGCAAAGAACTCACACGCATCACGAAATCAAAAGGGCGGCTCGCGAATAATCGCATCTGGTGCGTTTACCGCGACCGCCGCGGCGTGTTTTGGTTCGCCACCGGGGCTGGCGCCACGCGGTTTGACGGCGTGGTATGGTCCACCTTGACGAAAGCCGATGGCCTGGCCGGCAACGACGTCCGCACGATCTGCGAGGACAAATCGGGCGCGCTCTGGTTCGGTACCGATCGTGGCGTGACGCGCTATGTGGTGCCATACGGTCCCGCCCAGTCACCGCGCGTCACGGTGCTATTGGACAAGACCTACGAACCGGGAGCGGTGCTGCCGTCTATCGAACGCGGACGGCGGGTGGACCTGAAGATCAGCGTGACCGACTATAAGACCCGGTCGGAATTTCGCCGGTTTCGCTGGCAGGCCGTCGCCGGACGGACCACCGCGGAGGCCTTGCGCGATAGCAAGACCTGGCAGCCGGTCCTCACGGAGCCGCAATTCGTCTGGAATGCGCCCGCGACGGGAGAACACACACTGGCGGTGCAATACATTGATCGTGACTTGAACTACTCGCTGCCGACGTTGGTGCCGCTGCGGATCGTCCCGCCGTGGTATCTCAACGCATGGATCATGGGGCCGTTTGGCGGCACGACCGGCGGTCTGCTGGTCTGGGGCTTCTTGTCCCGATCCATGGTCCTCCGGCGCAAGCGCGAGGCGGAGCAATTGCGCGAGCAGTTGCTCGAACAGGAGCGTGCAGCCCACCACTTGCTCGAGGCCAAGGCCGCCGCGCTCGCGGAATCGAACCGCCAGCTCGACCTGGCGCGCGAAGCGGCGGAGGCAGCGCGCACGAACGCCGACGAAGCGAACCGAGCCAAGAGCAGTTTCCTGGCGAACATGAGCCACGAACTGCGCACGCCGCTCAACGCCATCATCGGCTATAGCGAGATGCTGGAGGAAACGGCTGCCGAAGATGGAAAGGCCGATTACGTCCCCGACCTCCAGAAAATTCACGGTGCCGCCAAACACCAACTCGGCCTCATCAATGACATCCTCGACCTATCGAAGATTGAGGCCGGCAAGATGACCGTGTTCATCGAGGAGTTCGATGTGGTGCGGCTCGTGAACGATGTCGCAGCCACAGTGCAGCCATTGATCGCCAAGAAGGCAAACCGGCTCGAGGTCGAGTGTCCGGCGGACGTCGGTTCGATGCGCACAGACCAGACCAAGGTGCGGCAGACCTTGTTCAACCTCCTGAGCAACGCGGCCAAGTTCACGGAGAACGGAATGATTCGGCTGGAGGTGAAGAGAGTAATCAGTAATCAGTCATCAGTAGTCAGTAATCAGTTACCAGTAGTCAGTCCGGAGGCGTCCGGTCCCCCACCGATTACTGATCACTGTTCACTGATTACTTTCCGCGTCACTGACACCGGCATCGGTATGACACCTGAGCAGATGTCCAGGCTGTTCCAGGCCTTCAGCCAGGCAGAGGCGAGCACGCAGCAGAAGTATGGCGGGACGGGGTTGGGCCTGGCGATCAGCCGGAAGTTTGCCCGGATGATGGGCGGAGACATCACGGTGCAAAGCGAGGCCGGCAAGGGTTCGACCTTCACGGTGAGCCTGCCGGCGGTGGCGCCGGAGTCGAAGGTCCAAGGATGAATCAATACACCCAAATGACGAAAGCCCAGATAGATTTGGAGGACGAGCAGTGGGCTGGGTTCTTGGACGGGGAATTTGGGGGCTACCTCGCCCAATCGGGTACGGCTCCACACCACACAGCTCCACTAGGAGCGGCATGTTTATAGTGAAGACCCACAGCACCACCCAAGCTCCGTCAGGAGCGGCATGTAACCTGTGCGAAAGCGCACCGGACTACATGCCGCTCCTAACGGAGCTTGAAACAAGCGATGTGGGGAGGCATTTCTATAATCATGCCGCTCCTGACGGAGCTGGAGCAGGGGCTTTGGAAGGCGGGGGCCCCGGGCCAAGGGTGTGGTTTTGGTTGGTTCTCTTGCTGCTGAGCCTGGCGGTGGCGTCCGGCCAGGTTGCGACTCCGCCCAATCGCGTCCTCGAACTCGATGGCACGAACAGTTACGTCGAGCTGCCGCCGAATATCTTCAACGACCTCACCGAGGCGACGGTCGAGGCGTGGGTGCGGTGGGATGATTTCAGTGGGTCGTGGAAGCGCGTGTTCAACTACGGCGAGCCCCATCGGGACATGTCGATCTTGACCATGGGTGACTCTCCGAGACTGAGTTTCGTGGTGGCCGGTCCGTCGGGAACCGGCACCGACCTGCATTGGATTTTTGTCGCAGCTCCCTTGAATCCGCGGCAATGGTATCACGTTGCCGGAGTGTCCGGTCCGGACGGTATAAAGCTCTACCTCAATGGCACGCTCGTTGGCAACAACGACTACACCGGCAGCTTTTCGGCGTTCACGAATGGCACGCGCAACTACCTCGGCCAGACGGTCAGCACGAATGATACGTCCGCGAACTTCAAGGGTGCCATGGACGAAGTGCGCGTCTGGCGCGTGGCCCGGACCGAAGAGCAAATCCGGCAAACGATGTTCCAGCGGCTGTCCGGTCGCGAGGAAGGGCTGGCGGGCTTGTGGAACTTCGACGATGGCAAGGCCGACGACGCCACTCCCGCGGGACATCACGGCAAACTCGTGGGGCAAGCTCACACGGTCGCCGACGAACTGCCCACGCCGGAGCAACTGCAACGCCCGGCCGTCATCTACGGCCAGTTGCTCAACTGGCGTCAGAATCCCGAGGGTTGGGACGTCAGTATGACCTTCGTGCGACTTCAACAGGCGGGCCATCTGGTTTCGATAAGCTCCCTTTTGGGGGACGTTGGCTACTTCTTCGCCCTCTTTGACCCGGAGGGACCCGTCGAAATCCAAGCGTTCGACTGGTGGGGCCATTGCTGGCAGACCAATGTGACTTTGCTGGCTGGCGACCGGGTCCGGTTTGATTTGGCGACCGACTGGAAGACCCCGGCTTCGGCGCTTCCCTCCGAGTGGCTTCTGGATGCGTTGCGCGCTCCAGACCTGAACACACAGGCCCGGGCTGCCCTTCTCTGCTACGTTTTCGGCCCCAAGGCCATCAGCCGCGACGTCGTTGAACAGTTGGTTCATCTCACCGCCAGTCAAAATAGTGACGTGCGAAGACTCGCGGAGGAGGCCTTGGAATATGGAAAACTGCCGGCGTCGCTCAACCTCAGGCTGATCGGATTCCACCGGGCGCTGGGCTGGTTCATGGTGGCGTTTCTGACGCCCTTCGCCCTGTTGCATCTGCTGATCTTCCTGCTCGACCACCAAAACCGGACCGCGCTGTGTTACTCCATCTTCACGATCTTCGCCGCTTTGGTGGCGTGGAACTATATGAAGGGCTTCAGTCTCACCATCCGCGAGTATGGGATCGTCATCTGGCTGGTCATAGCCCTCCAAGTGGCAGGGCTGGCTTTCCTCTACACGTTGAATTACCCACGAATCCCCAGGCGATTCTGGTGGTTCTTTGCCTGGCCGGCGCTTCTGGGTCTGGCGGCATTGCTGATCCCCGGCTTCTTCGTGAAGCTCGGCGGGCTCTTTGGCGATGCGCGGCGGTGGCCTTTGCTGCTGGCGCTTAGTGTTTCGATTGTCATGCTGCTGGAAACCCTGCGCGTAGTCGTGCAGGCATTGTTGAAACGGCAGGAAGGCGCAAGAATCGTGGGTGCGGGCTTTGCGGTCTTCGCACTTGCTCTGGCGGGAGAGATCCTGATGAGACTCGGTGTCGTTCAGTTGGGTAATTACTTGGGGGATTTTGCCGCCAACATCTTGCTTCCTTGCGTCGTTGCGGTGCTGGTCGCCTTCGCGGCGGTTTTTCTGGCGCGGCAGTTCGCCGCCACCAACCGCAAGCTGAAACAGGCCAAAGTGGAAGCCGACGATGCCCGCGAGGTTGCGGAAACGGCGTCCCAAGCGCTGGCCGTCAAGAACACTCAGCTTGAAGCGGCCCGCCAAGAAGCCGAGGAACACCGGCAGGCCGCCGACGCAGCGAACCGAGCCAAGAGCAGCTTCCTGGCGAACATGTCGCACGAGTTGCGCACGCCGCTCAATGCCATCATCGGCTACAGCGAGATGATGGAAGAGGAAGCTCCGGAAGTTGGGGCCGCCTCCATGGTGCCAGACCTCCAGAAAATCCACGGCGCAGCCCGGCACCAACTCGCCCTCATCAATGACATCCTCGACCTCTCGAAAATCGAGGCGGGCAAGATGACGCTCTTTGTGGAAGAGTTCGACGTTGCACGGCTGGTCAACGAAGTCACCGCCACCGTTCAGCCATTGGTGGCGAAGAAGCAGAACAAGCTGGAGGTCGAATGTCCGGCGGAGGTGGGCACGATGCGATCAGACCAGACCAAAGTGCGGCAGGTGTTGTTCAATCTGCTGAGCAACGCATGCAAGTTCACCGAGCGCGGGGTGATTAAGTTGGAGGTCAGAAGTCAGAAGTCAGAGGTCAGAACCGTCCCGCTGATCTCCGACTTCCGTCCTCCGACATCCGTCATCTTCTCCGTCACTGACACCGGCATCGGCATGACACCCGAGCAGATGTCCAGGCTGTTCCAGGCCTTCAGCCAGGCGGAAGCGAGCACGCAGCAGAAGTATGGCGGGACGGGCCTGGGCCTCGCGATCAGTCGCAAGTTCTGCCAGATGATGGGCGGAGACATAGTGGTGCAAAGCGAGGCTGGCAAGGGTTCGACCTTCACGGTAAGCTTGCCCGCGGTGGCACCGGAACCGAAGGTCCAAGCATGAATAACCACACCCAAATAGCGAAAGCCAGAGTAGATTTGGAGGACGAGCGGTGGGCTGGGTTCTTGGACGGGGAATTGGAGGCACCTCGCCCAGTCGGGTGCGGCTCCACCCCACACAGCTCCGCTAGGAGCGGCATGTTTATAGTGAATACCCACAGCACCACCCAAGCTCCGTCAGGAGCGGCATG
>JBAXTC010000222.1:0-10242 GCA_037130375.1 Verrucomicrobiota bacterium
CTGGCCCTAACCTGCTCGCCGCGGCGGACGCGGGCAACAAACTCAACTGTGTTCAGATCGGGTGCGGCGGCCGGGGCATGAATCACATCGAGTGGGTGGTGACCCAGAGCAAAAACAACCTGATCGCCATTGTTGATCCGGACGAGAAAAACCACGTCAAAGTCAAAAAGTGGCTTCAAAGCAAAGAGCAAAACCCCGCTAACCTGCAGGTCTTCACCGATTACCGGACGATGTATGACAAGATCGGCAAGCAGGTCGATGCCGTGTTTATCGCCACGCCCAACCATCACCACGCGTCGGCCGCCATGATCGCGATGCAATTGGGCAAGGCCGTCTATTGCGAAAAACCGCTTTGTCACGACATTGCCGAAGCCCGCAAGTTGCGCGAAATGGCGGCCCAGTCCAAGGCCCCCGCTCAAATGGGCAACCAGGGCCATTGCGAGGACGGCTACCGCCGCCTCTGCGAATTTGTCTGGGCTGGCGTCATCGGCAACGTCACCGAGACTCATAGCTGGACCGACCGCGCCAATGGCGGCATCGGTCCGCGTCCGCCCGCTCTGCCTGTGCCCGCCGGCCTGCATTGGGACGAATGGATCGGCCCGGCGCCCTATCGGTCGTTCCAGGACGACCTCCATCCGCACGAGTGGCATGGCTGGTATGATTTCGGCAACGGTTCTCTAGGCAACATGGGTTGCCATGTGCTGGACGGAGTGTATTGGGCGCTCAAAATCGACCATCCGACCAGCGTCGAAACCGAGGAAATGCGCGGTGGCAGCGATGAACGCTATCCCACCGGTGCCCGCATTCGCTGGGACATTCCTGCGCGCAGCGGCATGCCGCCGTTAAAGGCCTATTGGTATGAAGGCTTCAAACAAGGCGCAACGGGTAAGGCCAGCAAGAGCCTGCGGGCCGCTCAGGGTGCAGACCGAAATTATCCCCCCTTGCTTGTCGAGTTGCAAAAGCAATACCCCGACGAAGAGATGGACCGCCCCGACAGCGGAACGCTGTATGTCGGCGAGAAGGGCATCCTTTATACCGGCACCTACGGCGGCAAAATGCACATCCTGCCGCTCGAGAAAATGAATCAGATCAAGCAACCGCCCCGCACCCTGCCGCGACCCAGTAACGTCATGGCCGATCTCCTCGACGCGGTGCGCGAGGGCAAGAAGGAAACCTCGGCGGATTTCGACTACGGCTCCCGGCTGACCGAATTCACTCTGCTGGGCAACCTGGCCCAACATGCCGGCGTGGGGAAGAAGGTCGAATGGGACGGCCCCAACATGAAAGTCACCAACATCCCCGAACTCAACCAGTGGGTAAAACGGCCCAGCCGCGAAGGTTGGCCGGCCTGATGACCTGAATCCGTGGCAATTACGGTCGTTTAACTCGAATCTGGCAGAAACTGGCCTTTTGGGTCGCTGCAACTTTGACTTCGTCAGCTTACTCTACCTGCTCAGAGATTACAACCGAGGCGCTCCGCGCCAGGGAAAAGCGCCGTCGCCGCTGCGCTCTGCCGGCGCACTCCATAAGATCGGTCCCCAAAATGACAATTGTTGTGCAAATGCCATTGCAAGTGGAGGTGACTCAATGGTAAGCATAAGACTGAATAGAAAGTGAAAGACCTATGAGCAATGACAATAGCACAACACTCACGCGGCGCCAGTTCCTGACTCGGGGGGCCATGGCGGCAAGTGCGATGGCGCTGCCGTACTATATCCCGGCATCTGCGTTGGGGCGTGACGGAGCCGTTGCGCCGAGCGAACGCATCGTGATGGGCGGAATTGGGCTCGGCGGCCGCGGTTCCTATGATTTGAGTTGCATGTTGACCGAGCGGGATGTGCAGTGGGTCGCCGTCTGTGATGTCCTGAAAAAGCGGTGCGAAGCGGCCAAGAACATGGTGGACAGTAAACAGGGGAATAAAGATTGTGCTGTGTATGGCGATATGCGCCAGTTCCTGGCCGAGCGGACCGATGTGGATGCCGTGTTAATTGCCACTGGCGACCGCTGGCACGCGCTGGCTTCGACCCTGGCGATGCGGGCGGGCAAAGATGTCTATTGTGAGAAGCCGGCTTGCCTTACGATGGCGCAGGGGCAGATGGTCGTGGAGACCGCCCGACGCTATGGCCGGGTTTATCAAACCGGCGCCCAGCGGCTCAGCGAGCCGAATCATGTGTTTGCCATCGAAATGGCCCGATCCGGCCGGCTGGGCCAGATTCATACCGTTTACGCTGACATTCGTTGGCGCGACGGGTTGCGTCACGACTGGTTGCCGGCGGAACCGGAACCGCCCAAGGAAGAATTGGACTGGGATGTCTGGCTTGGTCCATGTCCCTGGCGGCCTTACAACGCCGGTTATGTGAATGGAGGAGGGTGGTATCACTATTATGATTTCGCTACTGATGTCGCGATGTGGGGCGCGCACTCGGTTGCGCAGGCCCTCGCCGGACTCGATATGGCGAACGTGCCCTTCATCGACTTCGAGTATGAGGGGCCGGATGTGACGATGGTGACGCGCTTGTCCAACGGGATAAAATTGATTCTGTACCGAACTGCCGGCTCGGTTTGGGAACCGTGCAAGCTCTGGCATGGCGCTTGTGGTGAGCGGTTCGATGGTCCCGAAGGATGGGTGGCCGCCGCCGACGGTTATTCAGGACCCGATGTCTCATCCCCGGCACTGTTGCGCGAATACAAGGAAGTGCTGGCCGACTACATCGCCAGGACACAACGGCCGCTGAACCATGTACGGGATTTCTTCGATTGCATCCGATCTCGCCGTCTCGCGGTGGCGAGTCCTGACGTCATGTTTCGGTCCATGGAGATATGCCTCGCGGCCGACATCTGCGAGCAGTTAAAGCGGAACCTGAAGTTCGATCTGCGCAAGGCTGAGTTTGTCGGCGATTCCGAAGCCAACCGCTTGCGGTCCCGCGCCATGCGAGCCCCGTTTATGGGCTAATTCAATCACGGAGGAAACCACTTCAGGCTGCACCGCTGCACCGCTTCATCGCCTGGCGCCGAGAGGCGCCACGGCCAGATTACGCCGGCGGAATGAACCGGAGCGCGCTGTTTACGGCTTAAGATTCAGAATCTGTTCCACCTTCGCCTTCACGGCCGGGTCCATTTTGATGAGCGGCGGCCAGCCGCGTTTGTGTCCCTCACCCGGCCATTTGTGCGTGGCGTCGAGACCAAGCTTGGTTCCGATAGCGAGTTCGCTCGTTGCGTGGTCGAGCACGTCGGCCGGGCCCTTGGTGAAGATCGCGTCGCGCTGGGGGTCGGTGTTGGCGCAGAGACGAAAGAGCACCTCGCTGGTGTTATGCACGTCCACATCGTCGTCCACCACCACGATGTACTTGGTGAACATCATTTGGCCCATGCCCCAGAGGCCGTGCATGATTTTGTAGGCCTGCATGGGGTAAGTCTTTTTGATGCTGACGAAGACGAGGTTGTGGAAGACGCCCTCGGCGGGCAGCGCGAGGTCCACCAGTTCCGGAAAGGTCATCTTGAAGACCGGCAGAAACAGCTCCACCGAGGCGCTGCCAATGTAGAAATCTTCCATCGGCGGAACCCCCACGATTGTCGCTGGATACACCGCGTTGTTCCGGTGCGTGATGGCGGTGACGTGAAAGACGGGGTAAAAATCGGGCAACGAATAATAGCCCGTGTGATCGCCAAACGGACCTTCTTCGCGCAGCGGTTCCTTCGGATCGACAAAACCTTCGATGACGATGTCGGCATTGGCCGGCACTTCCAGGTCGTTGGTCTCGCACTTGACGAGCTCGACGGCTCTCTTACGGAGATAACCGGCCAGCAGGAATTCATCCAGGCCATCCGGCAGGGGCGCCGTGGCGGCGAAAGTAAACACAGGATCGCCCCCGAGGAAGACGGCGACGGGCATTCGTGCGCCGGTCTCATAATAACGCCGTCCGTGACGCGCACCGACTTTCTGCAGTTGCCAATGCATGCCCGTGGTGCGCTCGTCATAGACCTGCATCCGGTACATTCCGATATTGCGCTCACCCGTGTCAGGATCCTTGGTCACCACGCACGGAAGGGTGATGAAGCGGCCGCCGTCGAGCGGCCAGCATTTCTGAATGGGGAGGTTCAGGAGGGTGACGGGCAGGGCTGAGGTCCGAGGTTCGAGGCCCGATGTCCGAAGCGATGCGATGTCAGGAGCGGGAGGCCATGGGATGTTGCGCGTCGGCGGCGGGTCGAACTTGTGAATCAACTCCTTGCAAGGCCCATGAGTCACCAGTTTGGGTTTTGCGTGGCGCAGATCGAGGGCCATGCCGAGAAGGTGGATGGCCTCTTTGAAGCTGGCGGGCGGCTTGGCTTTGATCAGCGACCCGAGTTCGGCGGCGAGTTCGGCGACCGAGTTCGCACCCAGGCTCATGGCCATGCGCTTGTTTGAACCGAGGGTGTTAATGGCGAGCGGAAAAGGTGAGGGGCTGCCATTCACCGTTGGTTTTTCGATCAAAAGGGCCCGCCCCCCACCGGGCTTTTTCATTTCGCGGTCGGCAATCTCAGTGATCTCCAATTCGGTGGCGGCCGGGGTCGAAATGCGCCTGAGTTCACCTGCTCCCTCGAGCTGTTTGAGAAAATCACCGTAGGAATTGAAAGCCATAAGCGGAGACTAGCAGAACCCGGACGCCATGCAACTGATGTGCCGAACTACGCACCCGGCGTGTGATAAAGCCATATTTGGCAGGAAAAGCCAGCGCCGCCGATTAGACAGCCGCGTGTTCACGGGGTATCATATCAACTCAATTCTCAGTGCCGAGCGCCCCATCCTTGCAGTCGCCGCACAGAAACTGCTCCCCGTTGAAATAGGCTCGGACCGCCTTCATCCTGCATCCGCACCGGTCGCAGAATTCGTAAACTTCCATTGGGTCCAGCTTCACGGCTATCCACACCTTGCCATGGGCTTTGCGGACCAGTTCAATTTGCTCTGCCACCCGCTCGCCGATGTAGTCAAAGACTCGGGCCCGGGTGCGGTCGTCGGTGAATTCCCATTCGGTTGCAGTTCCGGCGAGATACTGCCCGTCGTCGTTAACAATCAAAACATTGACCGCTTCGCGATCCTTCATCAGCAGGATTATAGATCGAACTGGCAACTCATGCCAATTAGCCTTGCGGCTAGAGCAGAACGCCGGTGCTTATGGTGCCGGACGGGCATTGCCAGGCCCGCTCCGTGCCCTTTGTTTCCAAAGAAAATCTTCATCTTCGCGCCCGATTGCGGATTTCCAGGAGGCGCTTCATCACGTCGTAAAGATTTCCATTTGGCTGTTGGATGCCGAAGGCGTCATGCAGCTTTCGATAGAGAGAATACATCTCCTTATAGACGTCGTGCGCTTTCGGATTCGGCTGGAAGACACGCGACTTCAAGCCGGTCATGGTCTTTTGCGCGTCGTCGAAATTGGCGTAGCCGCCTGCCTTTTCGCCGGCGACGACCGCCCCGGCGATCGCTGCACCCAGGGCGCACGTCTGCGCCGAGCGGGAAATCTTGATCGGCCGGCCCGTAACGTCGGCATAGATTTGCATGACCAGCGGGTTTTTCTCGGCAATGCCGCCGCAGTTGACGATTTGGCCGACCTTGAGGCCGTATTCTTCGAAGCGGTTGATGATGGTCAACGCGCCAAACGCGGTGGCCTCGATGAGGGTGCGGTAGATTTCGGCCGGCGTGGTGTAGAGCGTTTGACCGAGCAGCAGACCGGTGAGGCGCTGGTCCACCAGCACCGTCCGATTGCCGTTGTTCCAATCCAGCGCCAGCAGGCCGGATTCACCGGGCACCAGCTTGGCCGCGGCTGCGCTGAGCACATCGTGGGTACCCGCTTTCTTGCCGAGCGGTTGAATGTAGTTCACGAACCAGTTGAAGATGTCGCCGACTGCCGACTGGCCCGCTTCCAAACCGTAATACCCCGGCAGGATGCTGCCGGGAACAATGCCGCACAGACCCGGGATGTCCGCCAGTTTATCGCCGAGCGGCACGACCATCATGTCGCAGGTGCTCGTGCCGATGATCTTTACGAGCGTGCCTGGCGCGATGCCGGACCCGACACCGCCGAGGTGCGCGTCGAAGGCGCCGACGGCGACCGGCAGACCTGCGGGCAAGCCGGTGCGTTTGGCCCAGTCAGCCGTCAGCCCTCCGACGGCGCGATCAATCGTGTGGGCCTTTGGCCGAAGACGCGACCGCAGTTGGCCCATTCTTGGATCAAGCTGCGACAGGAACTCGGCATCCGGGTAACCGCCCCAGCCGTCGTTGAACATCGCTTTGTGGCCGGCGGCACAAACCCCAATGGTCAGTTGGTCGGGCGCTTCAGTGCCGGTGAGCATGGCCGGCACCCAATCGGCGCATTCCACCCAGAGGTGAGCGGCCTCGAACACCTCGGGGCTGGTGCGCAGGCAATGGAGGATTTTGCTGAAGAACCATTCGCTGGAATAAGTGCCGCCGCATTTGGCGAGGTATTGGGGGCGAATCTTGCGCGCCAAATCGGTGATCTCGCCCGCTTCGGCCACGCCGGTGTGGTCCTTCCACAGCCAGGCCATCGCCGCGGGATTCTTGGCGAACCGACGATCAAAGGCGAGCGGGTGGCCGTTGCGATCCACCGGAAGGGGCGTGCTGCCCGTCGTATCGACCCCGATGCCGATGATCTGGTCAGGTTTGAAGCCGCGCACGGTGCGTTTGGCCACCGTGAGGGCTTTCTTGATCGTGATCTCTGCTCCCGTGACGTAATCGGCGGGATTCTGCCGGGCAAGGTTCGGGTCGCGCGCGAGGATGACCCCCTGGGTGCCGTGGGCATAATTCCAAACGGCAGAGGCCACCTCGCGTCCGTTGGCGACGTTGACGATGAGAGTACGGACCGAGTTGGTGCCGTAGTCGAGGCCGATGGTGTATTTGGTTGCGCTCATGGTCCAATTACATAATCAGTGCCAGGGCGGCTGTCGAGCAAATCGGTGGTTGGTTTTTGGGGTGTTTCTTGAGCCAAAGCTTTCAACGCCAGAACCAGAGGCGCAAAGACGCTGGTCAACGAGCGCCGTGAGGGGCCATCTGGAATGTGCAACTTGGCTTTCATGAATGACAGGAGGGCTGCAGTACGCTCTAATCATCCGATGACAAGCAACCTGCAGCCGGCCATTCGCGTGGTAATGATGCCGCGCGATACCAACCCGATGGGCACGATCTTTGGAGGCCTGATTCTGAGCCACATCGACGTGGCTGGTGCGGTGGAAGCGCGCAAGCATTCGGAGAGGACGCTGGCGACCGTTGCCATGCACGAGGTCAAGTTCATCGCACCGGTTTTCGTGGGCGACCTCGTCAGCTTCTATACCGAGACCTTGAAAGTTGGCAACACGTCGGTCACCGTCCGCGTAACGGTCGAAGCGGAGCGCCGAAGGATAAACCATGAAGTGGTGCGGGTGACCCAGGCGGACGTAGTGTATGTCGCGGTTGACGACTCGGGGAAGCCGGTCCCGGTTCGGTGACGGGTGATGGGTGATCGGTAACGGGAGGCAGAGCGCCTGATGCAACAACAGCCATCCACGAGCGTCAGTTTCGAGTGATCGAAGGGCGGCGGGGTAAGCCAGATTCGACATCCATGCTGCAATACCTGCCACCACATTGCGCGGGAAGCCCACTGGACGAACGGTAGATTGTTCCGGGCAGGCAGCACGGTGTCCACCTGCACGCCCCGCTGCCATTCTCTCGACGCGAGTTCCAGCCTCCACGCCGGGCCATTCAGCCGGAAGGTTTGCACTACGCTATTTCCCGATGCAGAACTGGCTGAATATCACATCGAGCAAATCCTCGGTGGTGGTCTTGCCAACGATTTCGCCGACGGCATCGACGGCGATGCGCAGGTCCAGCGCGATCAGTTCGAGGGTTTGGTTTTCGCGGAAGGTTTCCACTGCGCACAAAGTGGCGGCGCGGGCGCGATTGAGCGCGTCCTGGTGGCGCGAGTTGATCATCACCTGCAACATTTCGGCGTTGATCTCGCCGGACCAGACCAGTTCCTTGATGGCGTCCTTGAGCGGTTCGATTCCCTCGGCGGTCAGGCAGGACACCTTCATCGCCGCCGACATCAGGTTGGAAGGCAGGTGGAGTTGGGGGGTCAAATCGATTTTGTTGAGGACGAGGATACGTTTCTTGCTGCTGAACTCAGCCAGATAATCCCGGTCCGAGTCCGTCAGAGGTTCGGACACATCAAACATCTGCAGGATGAACTCGGCCTGCTGCAGGGTCTGACGGGTGCGACGAACGCCCTCAGCCTCTATTTCGTCGCGCGCCTCGCGCAGACCGGCGGTGTCGATGAAGACGACCGGCAAGCCGCGGATATTGGCGGTTTCCTCGATGGTATCGCGAGTTGTGCCAGGAATCGGCGAAACAATGGCGCGGTCGTGGCCGAGGAGTTGGTTGAGCAGACTCGATTTGCCGGCGTTGGGCCGGCCGATGATGGCGGCACGGATGCCACGGCGCAGGATTTGTCCTTCGTTGGCCGTTCTCAAGAGTTGATCCATGAAGGCAACGCTGCGGTCCAGCCGGGCAATGAGTTGGTCTTTGGTGTCGGGAGCGATGTCTTCTTCGGGAAAATCGATGTGCGCCTCGATGTGAGCCAATATCTCGACCATTTCATCGCGAAGCTGGTTGATGCGCTGTGAGAGTTTGCCGGCAAGCTGTTCATTGGCCGCACGCAAGGCCAACTCGGTCCGGGAGTGGATGAGATCGGCCACGGCCTCGGCCTGTGCCAGATCAATTCGGCCATTGAGGAACGCGCGCCGGGTGAATTCACCCGGCTCAGCCAACCGCGCGCCACTTTCCAGGACAGCATCCAGAACCATTTTCGCAGGGAGGATGCCGCCGTGGCAGGTGATTTCAACCACATCCTCGCAGGTAAACGTCCGCGGAGCGCGCATGACCGCGAGCAGGACTTCATCGATGTTCTGCCCGCCGCGCACGACGTGGCCGTAATGGATGGTGTGGGTGCCCGCCGCCGAGGGTTTCAGCGATGCTGTGCCGGCGGGGGCAAAACAGCGATCCGCCACGGCGAAAGCCTGTGGTCCAGAAATGCGGATCACCGCGAGCCCGCCTTCACCGAGCGAAGTGGCAATCGCGGCGATCGTGTCGTCGAGCATAGATGAGAACTTGTCATTTGACATGATAATGTGGCGGATTTTACAGGCAACCCCAAACTGTTGCAGTCACCAGTTTCCCAGGGTGGTTTCAAGAAATCGTAGCCGCCGACGGCAGTCGGCGCTAACACTCCGATAATCGAGGAAAAGTGCGCCGACTGCCGTCGGCGGCTACGATTTTGCAGGTTCATGAATCCGCCCTGCCAGTTTCCAAGTTGCCTTCGGTTCCGAAGATGATACCGTGGATGCCGAAGCCCAGCCGCTCGGCGAGCTGGAGTTGATGCCGGGTGGCATACGCTTGAGCATTCCGTATCAGTATTTCATCCATGATTGCGGTGACAAGTAATGGCGGTCACTCCGCCCAAGTAAAGATTCAACTGCTGATTGACGGCGACGCCATCCCAGTCGCCCAGCTCGGGCCGGATTTTCTGCTCCTCGATGCCCCATTCGACTACCCGCCCGGCAACGCCGGTTTGGTTTTACAGGTGGACCAGAGTGAGCGCCGGTGGGAGGTTCGCCTGCCAAACGGCATCTCCGCCGCTTCCAGTCGGGTCTGTGTTGTGCGGCTCTAATCCTGTCCATCGGAATTAGATCAACCCTTCGGCGTCGTCCGTCGGACCAGTTTGGCCGCCACGATGGCCCCAGTGACCACAAACAAGACGCTACAAAGTCCGTCAACAATCAGAAAACTACTCAAGGCAATGAGGATCAAGAACATTCGGCTGAACAACGGGTCGAGTGAGCATCTTTTCGAGCAGAGATACGATCGAAGAATGGAGCGCGGACATTTTTGTCCAATGCCGCTAGGATTTGACCATCCTCATCCCGGAGGGATGGCCGACAATAGCCCAACGTGTGAACGTTGGGTGCGCGAGTTTAGATGTGCATAAGTCCCGACAGGGACGGCTGCCCCCCTGCGAGATCGGTCCGTCTAATCAACTCCCCCTAAAAGAAATCTGTTTAAACGTTGGGCTATTCTCGCATGTCCCTACGGGACAAAGGCGTGGACCGGTTTCTCTTGCCTTCTCTGGGATCAAATCCTAGTGGCATTGGACTGGAATGTCCGGGCGGGCGCAGGACAGAATTCTTCGAGAGCAATATCTAACCAAGGTCGAGCGGAAG
>JBAXTC010000223.1:0-10228 GCA_037130375.1 Verrucomicrobiota bacterium
CCCTGGGCTGGTATGAATGACGCCCTTGGCGTCTCCCACATGTCGCGTCTCCCACCTTGCACTTCTGCTCGACCTTGGTTTGATATTGCTCCCGAAGAAGGGTGATTATCTCTCAATAAACGGCAACGTGCATGAGTCAGTTTCTAGCTGGGTGGTTTACCACGTGCATGATACGAGTTCCACAGCCCCGATGAGGAGAGAATGGCCGCTCAGAGATTTCAGTGAATTACGGCCAGATGCCTCAAATATCGCGCCGTTCCTCTACCAACTGAAACAATTTCATGCGCCCCGTTATCAGAGGATTTGCGAGACAGTTCAACTAATCGCCCCATTCTTTGCAGACTTTGCGTTGGAACCTGAAAAAAAGGGCGAGAACGAAGTAATGCGGCTTCAATGGAAACATCTGGTCTTGTTACTTTTCGGCACGTTTGCTGTCGGCTCGTTCTTTTTCGCAAAGAAACGCCATCGCCTCGTCGATCAGCAGACCAGTCTGGAAAAGCTCCGGGAAACGCCCTGGAAGGATTTTGAATACCTCGTCGCCGAGGCCGAGTTCATTAAACCATATTCTACTTTCCATCACCGGAGGTCTCGTGTAGTCTTGCGCGATGCCAGTGCCGGTCATCACTATCGCACAAATGCGCGACTGGGAGCGAGCCACGTGGGCTGCGGGCCAAACCGAAGCGGAAGTCATTCGCCGCGTCGGCAAAGCGGTTGCCCGCTGCGCCGCGCGATTAACCGCTCCCGGGCAGCGGATTCTTATCCTCGCCGGCAAGGGCCACAACGGCCAGGACGCCCGTTGCGCTCGCCAACACCTCGCCGGCAACGATGTCGAGGTTTTGGACGTGACCGAATCGGCCGCCGATGGGGCGAAGTTGGATGTGGCGCTCGCATCGCGTCCGGCGCTGATCATTGATGGCCTCTTCGGGATTGGCCTCAACCGACCCCTCAGCGCAGAATGGGTCAAGCTCATCCAGCGCATCAATGACAGCCACCTGCCGGTGTTGGCGGTGGATGTGCCGTCTGGTTTGAACGCCGATACGGGCGAACCGCATGGCGCGGCCATCCGATCTGCCCACACGCTCACAATCGGGGCGCCCAAGACCGGCCTGCTGCGGGAAAGCGCCTGGCCTTTCGTTGGGCGGCTGGAAGTTGCCGCGGACGTGGGGCTGGTTTCCAATCCGCATCCGAGCGAGCTGCAATGGACCTTGCCGCAGGATTTCAGCGGCTATCCGCCCCCGCGCTCGGTCGCGACACACAAAGGGATCTATGGGCATCTGTCGATTGTGGCGGGCAGCCTCGGCTATCACGGCGCGGCGGTATTGGCTGCGCGCGGCGCGCAACGCGCTCAACCCGGGTTGATCACATTGCACGCGATGGAGTCGGTCTATCATGCCATCGCGCCGCAGTTGCAGGCAGTGATGGTCGCCCCCTGGCAGCCCGGCGCCAAATCGGTTAGCGACCAGGATGCGGTGCTTATCGGTCCGGGACTGGCGGCGGCCGATCTACCTGACGCGATGAAGATGGACGCGCGGCGCTTGTGGCGTGACGCCTTGGTGCCGGTCGTGGCCGACGCCAGCGCGCTCGACTGGCTGCCGCAGGATCCCGTCCCCCGCAAGGCCATGCGGGTGATCACCCCTCACCCCGGTGAGGCCGCTCGGCTTTTACGCATGTCGCCGCAGCAAGTGCAAGCAAATCGGCTCAATGCGCTACGCACGATCTCAATGCGGTTTGGAAACGCCTGGGTGGTGCTCAAGGGCCATCAAACGCTCGTCGGCCGCAGCTCGGGCGAGGTTTATGTGAATCCATCCGGCAACCCCCACCTGGCGCAAGGCGGCAGCGGAGACGTTCTGGCCGGGTATATCGCCGGCTTGCTGGTCCAACCCGATCTGCGGGCCGACGTGCTTCAGACGATTCGCTACGCGGTCTGGCAGCACGGTGCAACCGCAGATCGCCTGCAAGCCACGCAGCCCAACTGGGTGGTCCGAGATTTGATCCGCGAGTTGGGTCTCCAGAAACCATCCGAGTGGTGACCACCTTCGGAACACTGCAGGAATTCCCAGATCTCAGGCCCCGCGGAAACCCGCGGGTTCCGGCATGGATAGCGCCCCGCCCCCGCCGAGGACTGACGGCGGATTCAGGTCTCGTCTCCAGGCATCGACATTTTTCCTTTCTTTGCCGCAAGCCATCTGTTATGCATCTGCGCATGGTGCGCGGATTATGTTATGTCATCGTTTTACTGGCTTGCTGCCTCATGGCCGCACCCGCCAGCGCTGAGACTTTTAAGCTCACCAACGGGGAGACCGTCACCGGTGAAGTCCTGGTGGCTTCCGCCAACGATGTCGGCGCGCAGATCAAAATCGGCGAAGGCGAATACAAACGGGTGTCGTGGGCCAATTTTTCCCAGGAAGACCTCAAGAAGTTTGGCAAGGTTCAGAAGCTGCAGGCGTTCGTCGAGCCGTTTATCGAGATTTCATCCGAGGAAAAAATCCAGAAAACCCAGCCGACCATCAAACAGCCGCTGCGCTTTGATCGGCCGACTAACCGATCCTTGTTGGGCGCGCTCTTTTCCTCGAGCGTCGGTTTATTCATGCTGCTCGCGCTTTACGCGACTAATATCTATGCGGCGTATGAAGTCTCGATCTTCCGCGCCCAATCCCCTGCGCTGGTCTGCGGGGTGTCCGCGGTGTTGCCGGTGGCCGGCCCGATTATTTTCCTCTCCATGCCCACCAAGATGGCCCCGCCTGAAGCCACTTGGGAAACCGCGGCGCCGCCGGCTGCCGATGCCGAGGGCGGGGCGGCGACGCTCAACCCGATGCAGTCGGAGGGAGCCGCCCATCCGGCCGGCTTGAAACTGGCGCACGTCGAGGGCGAGAAGGAAGAGGCCGGCCTGCCCGCCACAACGACTTTCCAGCGCGGCCAGTTCACCTTCAACCGGCGTTTCATCGAGACCAAGTTCTCCGGCTTTTTCGGTGTGGTTCGACGCGATGCCGACCGCGACATGGTGCTGGTGATCAAGTCGGCCCGGGGCGAATATATCGGCCAGCGGGTTTCTCGCATTGCTGCTAATGACCTTCACTTGCAGGTGCAGCGCGGCCACGCCACCGAGGAAGTTATGATTCCGTTTCAAGACATTCAGGAGATCCAGTTGAAACATAAGAACGCGAAGTGAAATGCAGCAACAATTTGGCACCTTTACCGCCAGCGAACTCTATTGCCCCAAGTGTCGCTGCTCCCAGCCAGTTCGTGAGCGTCTGCTCCTCGTGCTTCCGTCCGGCGAACTGCACGAGTTCCTATGCTCCCGTTGCGCCACCTCGCTCGGTAAACGCACCGTGACTGGGCCGGCAGTGGCAGCCCCGGTCCCTCAACCCCAACCGCGGCCAACCCGAACCCAACGGCTCTTGCGTTAGACTCCAGATCGTCCTTCCCGTCCTGCGCATGATCAATCGCGGGTGATGGGAAACCGATCTCCGAGGGCGAGAACGACAACCAGACGCTACAGACGACGATTATGGCTGCATTGCGCATCATTTTCATGGGCACGGCGCAACTATCCTGTGCCAGCCTGCAGGCGCTGCTCGATTCGCCTGACTTTCAGGTTCTGGCCGTTGTCACTCAGCCCGATCGCCCCAAAGGGCGGGATATGAAGCTCCAACCTTCGCCAGTCAAAGCTCTCGCCTCCCGGACGAACCTGCCGGTCCTCCAACCCGAACGGGCGCGAAGCGAGGAGTTTATCCAGGCGCTCCGTCCCCTCGCTCCAGATATGATCGCCGTCGTCGCCTATGGCCAAATTCTGCCCAAAAGCATCCTGGACCTGCCCCGCTTCGGCTGCCTCAACGTCCACACCTCCCTCCTCCCCAAGTACCGTGGCGCCGCCCCCATTCAGTGGGCCATCCTGAATGGCGATGCCGAGACCGGCGTCACCATTATGAAAATGGATGTCGGCCTCGATACCGGTGATATTTTGACCCAGGACAAAACCCCGATTTCTGCCGAAGACAATGCGCAAACGCTCCACGACCGTTTGGCGGGCATAGGCGCCAAGTCCCTGGTCCAGGCGATTCGGGAGCACGCCGCGGGTAAACTTGCATCCCGGCCTCAGCCGTCTGAAGGCGTCAGCTACGCCCCGAAGATCAAGAAAGAGGACGGATACCTCGACTGGACGCGGCCCGCACAGGCTATCTGGAACCAGGTGCGCGGCCTCGTGCCCTGGCCCGGGGCCTTTACCAGCGTGCAATGCTCGCCTCAACCGTCCTTGCTAAAAATCTGGCAGGCGGAAGTGGTCGAACGGTCAGGACCGCCCGGCGAAATCCTGCAAGCCGACAAGAGCGGCGTGGTCGTCGGCTGTGGCGTCGATGCCCTGCGGATTCTTATTCTGCAACGGGAAGGTGGCCGCCGCCTGCCAGCCCGCGAATTCCTTGCCGGCCACCCCCTGCCAGCCCGCCAAAAACTAGGCTGAAACCTCGGGTATCACGCATCACGCATCACGCATCACGCATCACGCATCACGCATCACGCATCACGCCCCACGCCCCTTTTGGGTTTATGACCAACAATGTTCCGACACAGGACTCGTCGTGGAGACGGTCCCGCTACGGTTTCGCCGGCTTCTTTTTTCTTTCACTGGTGGCGGTCTGGTTTCTGCTGCGGCTGACGCTTTTTCTTGCATTCCGGCCGACTGCGATGCCAGTCGCTGACGTGCCGCTCGTCTTCTTGAGCGGTCTTCACCGGGACATCTTCTTGGCGCTGGTGGAGACGATTCCGCTGTTGTTCTGGATGCTGATCGTTCCAGATCGCTCATTCCACGCCCGGTGGCACCGCTTTTTGCTCTTGAGCGGCTGTTTTATTTTCTGGTTTGCGCAGATATTTCTGTTGGCCGTCGAGTTCTTCTTCTTTGATGAATTCAAATCGCGCTTTAACACCGTTGCGGTCGATTACCTCCTGTATCCCTACGAGGTCTTCATCAATATCTGGGAGTCCTATCATGTTGGCGTAATCCTGGCGATCTGCCTGGTGCTGAGCCTTGGCTGGCTGTTCGCAGCGAGCAAGCTCTTTGCCCAGATGTGGGAGCGCCCTTACTCCACGAAGTCGCGGCTGCTGCATTTGGCCGTCGTTAGCGCGCTGACCGCTTTGCTCGTGCCGACCTTCAATCTCAAAGGCGCTCGCGTCAGCATCGACCGCACTCTCAATGAGGTGGCCAACAACGGCGCCCTCTCCTTTGTGGTCGCCGCCTGGACCCATAATCTTGATTATCCCGCGTTCTACAAGACCATGCCGAAAGAGGAAGCTTACCAGCGGACCCGACGATTGTTAGCCGAGCCGGGTACGCAATTCGAAGATGATGGCAATTCGATCCGCCGTCGCGTGGCGGGTGATGCCGCCCGTCCCCGGCTCAATGTCGTGATTTTCCTCGAGGAAAGCCTCGGCTCGGAATTCTGGGGCTGCCTCGGGCGGACGAAGACCCTCACGCCCGAGATGGACAAACTCGCCGCCGAGGAAGGCCTGCTCTTCACCAACCTCTACGCGTCGGGAAACCGAACCGTGCGCGGCTTCGAGGGCGTGCTTTCCTCCTTCCCCCCGCTGCCGGGCGACTCTATCGTCAAACGCGACCGCTCGGACAATGTCGAGACCATCGCGCGCGTCCTGAAGCGCGACGGCTACTCGAGCCTGTTTCTGTACGGTGGTCGGGGCTTGTTCGACGGCATGCGCTCCTTCGCCGTGCGCAACGGCTACGACCGGTTCATCGAACAAAAGCATTTTGAGCATCCGACCTTCACCACAATCTGGGGAGTTTGTGACGAGGACCTTTTCATGCGGGCGGTCGAGGAGTTTCGCGAGCTTGATAAAATGGGCCAGCCCTTCTGCGCCACCATTCTGTCCGTCTCCAATCATAAACCTTTCACCTACCCAAAGGGCAAGATTCCCGAAAATCCGGCCTGGCAAATGCGTGAACACGCGGTCAAATACTCGGATTACGCCCTCGGCCGGTTCTTCGAGGCTGCGAAAAAAGAAGCGTTTTGGACCAACACAGTCTTTGCGGTGGTGGCCGACCACGGCGCGCGGGTTTACGGGGAGCAGAGCATTCCGATTCACTCCTACGAGATTCCGCTGCTTATCGCCGGTCCGGCGGTCGTCAAGAATCCTCGCCGTGTTTCCCAACTGGGCTGCTCGCTCGATGTCCCCATGACCATTCTCGGCCTGCTGGGGCGTCCATATCAAACGATGTTCTTCGGCCGCGATCTGTTGGCGAACCAACCCGAAAAAGGCCGCGCATTTATTAACCACAATCGCGACATCGGCATGTTGACCTTCGACCGGCTCGTGGTCCTTGGCTTGAAGCAAACTGTCGAGTTTTACCAGGGCAACCCCAAGGTTGTGGACATGACTCTGCTCTCGCAGCCCACCGCTGCAGATCGCGAGCTCGAGCAAAATGCGATTGCAGTTTACCAGGTGGCCGATGATCTCTACATGCACCAACGCTACCGGCTTGACGGAAAACCGACGGCGGCTGCCGCGTCCGATCCAGCACCCGGCAAACCGGCAAGCGTTCACTAACTGGACTTGCAGATTGTCGGTGTTGAAGCCATAGATGGTTTTTGCTTGAGCGGGTGTTGCTGTGCGCTCGAACCACGCGGCTGAGCACCAAGGATGTTGGTTTTGGACCGGCACGACCTCGTGCTGTCCCCGGGCGAATCAAAACTCTCAACGGCCATCTTGACCAGCAAACGTCATTCTTGGCACATTGGCACCGAAGCGCAGCGAGTGGCACGCCTCAATGACGGATCGGAATATCAACTAAATGAAGAATAAGAGCATGAAAACCAAATCACGAACAATGAACATCGGCCTGTGCGCTTTGGCGCTCGGGGCCGCCATGTCGGCGCACGGGGGGGCACCAGTAATCACGGACACCGCGCTGGTGCCAAGGTTCACCATCCAGAGCGATCTGGGGGTCACCAACCAAATTCAATATAGCGCCGATCTGAGCCAGACCAACTGGGTGGTGTTGACGAACCTGCTGGTGACGCAAAGCCCGTACTGGTTTGTGGACGTGGACGCGCCGCCAGCGCCGCGGCGGTTCTATCGTGTGCTGGCGCTCGGGACCAACAGTCCGGTGCCGCCCGGGATGGCGCTCATTCCCGCCGGCAGCTTCACGATGGGCAACTGCATGGACTCAAGCGAAGGATGGTCGGAGGAACTGCCGCTGCACGCGGTGTATGTGAGCGCGTTTTGCATGGAAAAGCATGAAGTGACCAAGAGCCTGTGGGACATGGTGTATCAGTGGGCCATCACGAACGGCTACAGTTTTGACCATGCGGGTTCCGGTAAGGCGGCCAACCACCCGGTGCAAACGATAGACTGGTATGACTGTGTGAAGTGGTGCAATGCGCGGAGCGAGCAGGAGGGGCGGACGCCGGCCTATTACACCAGCGCAGCGCAGACGACGGTGTATCGGAGTGGGCAGACGAATGTGGAGACCAACTGCGTGAACTGGAGCAGCGGCTATCGATTGCCGACGGAGGCGGAGTGGGAGAAGGCATCGCGGGGAGGGTTGAGCGGGCACCGATTTCCGTGGGGCGACACCATTTCCGAAAGCCAGGCCAATTATTACGGGAATACCACCAACTACGATTTGGGACCGGACGGCTACAACGCAACCTTCGCCATTGGCGGTGAGCCTTACACGAGTCCAGTCGGTTATTTTGGGGCTAACGGATATGGGTTATATGACATGGCGGGGAATGTGTTGGAGTGGTGTTGGGATTGGTATGGGGAGTATTCGAGTGGCTCGCAGACCGACCCACGTGGTCCCGCATCAGGTTCGCTCCGTGTGCTTCGGGGCGGCAGTTGGAGCGACGGCGCGGTCAACAGCCGGGCTGCGGGTCGCAGCCGCGACGAACCGACGTACAGCTACCGTACCTTCGGGTTCCGCTCCGTCCTGCCCCCAGGTCAGCCATGAACAGGGCAGGGAGAGCGGGTGCGAGATCGGTCAGTCGTCCCTCCGGGACAAAGATCGCATGTCACTACGGGACAAAGACTTGGACAGGTTTCGCGGGTATTCTTGGGAATCACATTCTAATGGCATTGGACCGGAGGTCTGCGTCACACCTGAACAGTTACCAAAAAGTGTTGGTGCAAGCTCCAGCCGCTCTTAAGATGCGCATCACTGATGACCGAATGTAGATCTAGAATCAGCGAAGACTGGCTATCGTTTTGGACCGGGCTCGTGGTATTCCTGTTGTCCCTGGGTGTTTTCCTGGGGGCCGACCTTCTGGGCTTTGGCGCGAAGGTTGGGACATGGACGGACCTCTCCAAAGCCATCACGCCGGTGGCCGCTTCGTTCAAGTGGATGCCCGCCTGGCTGGCCGTCGTTTCCACCTACCTGTTCATGGGTTTGTTGGTTGGCGTCGGCAATTGGCTATTGGGTGGGAGCATTAAGAAATTCATCGTTTCCTTCACGCTGGTATTCGCCATCAGCTTCGCATGTTGGGTTTTGGGTAATTACGCCAACATCGCGGCGACGACGCCGGCGGAATACAAGAAATTCGGCATTGGCTGGTCGCTGAAGCTGACGGGGGAGGCGGGTTTTGTTCTCGCGCTCCTGGCCGGCCTGGTGATCGGCAATTTCTTCCCCAGGTTGGCCGGTCTGCTGAAAGAGGCCATCAAGCCGGAGCTGTTCGTGAAAGCCGCCATCGTCATTATGGGTGCGGGTGTCGGGATCAAGGCGCTCGAGAATTCGAGCCTGGCGTGGGGGATTATGTTTCGCGGCTTTTGCGCCATCGTCGAAGCCTATTTGATTTATTGGGCAGTGATTTATTTCATCGCCCGAAAGTACTTCAAGTTCAGCCGGGAGTGGGCTGCGCCTCTGGCTTCGGGCATTTCCATTTGCGGAGTCTCGGCGGCGATTGCGACGGGCGGCGCGATCCGGGCTCGGCCCATCGTGCCCATTATGGTCTCCTCCCTCGTTGTGGTGTTTGCCGTGGTCGAGTTGTTGCTGCTGCCGTTTCTGGCCCAGACCTTTTTGTGGAAAGAGCCGCTCGTGGCCGGCGCCTGGATGGGGCTGGCGGTCAAGACCGATGGGGCGGCGACCGCCGCGGGCGCGATAACCGATGCCTTGATTCTGGCAAAGGCGGCGGGCCAAGGCGTCGTTTATGAGAAAGATTGGATTCTCAACACGGCCACCAGCATCAAGGTGTTCATCGATATCTTCATCGGCATCTGGGCGTTCGTGCTGGCGTACATCTGGGCCAATCATATCGAGAAACGCGAGGGCGACAAAGTCCGCGCCGCCGAGATCTGGCAACGCTTTCCGAAGTTTATCATCGGCTATCTGCTCACTTTCGGCATTTTTCTCACGCTCGGCCTCGCATTCCCCGCCTTGATCAAGACCGAGATGACCGTTGCCGCAACCCGGGAAATCAAGGTGACCGACCCCGGAACCGGCAAAGAGCGGTTGGAGAAAGTGCCGGTCATGAAAGAGGTCTCCCAGGTTGATCCTGCCACCGGGATGTCAAAGACCATCGCAGTGCCCGAAACAAAGAAAGAAATCAAACCCGGGCCGGCCAAGAACTCGACAGAACAGGCCAACATCTTTCGGGTGCTGTTCTTTTGCCTCACCTTTTTCACCATCGGCGTCGTTTCGAACTTCAGAAAACTCTGGGAGGAAGGCATCGGCAAGCTGGCCGCAGTTTATGTGGTGGGCTTGTTCGGCTTCATTATCTGGTTCGGTTTGATCATCTCCTGGCTGTTCTTCGGCGGAGTGCATCCGCCGATTGTCCACCCCTGAATCCCGCGCCCCAACCGCATTCTCAAATCCTAACCGGAATCAAAACCTATGGCTCAAGCACCAAAAATCGGCGAAGAACTAAAGAAGATGCAGCAGGAGTATGAACCCTTGCTGCCAGTGGAGAAAAAGCTGATCGCCTGGAGTCTGGGGATCGGCTTGACCCTCTTAGTGGTGTTGTACTTTGTGAGCAAGCTCCTGCCCGATAGCCATCGGCCGCTGTGAGCGCGGTCTCAGACTCCAGACCTCGTGCCTCACGAATCGTGTTGCCTCGCAACTTACTTGGCATAGTAATGCCAGTTGCGACTTGCAGGTCCAAATAGTGCCTCGTCAGCAGAATCTATGGATGAATGCCAGCTCCAGAGCGTGAGAAACGCCATGTTTTCGATCGTGAACGGCCTGAAAATGCACGACGTCATGCGGTGACCACTCGGTCCAACTCTCGCG
>JBAXTC010000224.1:0-10220 GCA_037130375.1 Verrucomicrobiota bacterium
GCTCTGGCCGCAAATTGCGTGGTCTTCGCGGCAGCGGCCCAACCGGCCCCGCAAATCATTCAACTGACCCCTGCCTTGCTCTGGCAGCGGGTGGATTTCCGGATAACCAATGTTCCCGCTGCGGCGAACCCTTTCGATCCGGACAGCATTAGCTTGGACGTGGCGTTCACCCTTCCGTCCAGTCGCACCGTCACGGTGCCGGCGTTCTGGGGCCAGAACTACCAGCGCGCGCTGTCAGGTGGCGCCGAACATCTGAGCTTGTCGGGTGCGGCGGAGTGGCGGGCACGATTCACGCCGTCAGAATCGGGAACTTACTCGGTCACGCTCACGATTCGGACCAATCGCCAGCCCAGTGGTTCGCCGGTGAACTCGAGTTTCTCTGTTGCGGCGAGCAGGCCGCCACCCGGCAGTGGTTACGTTCGCCTGGCCGGCAGCAAACAATATCTGGAGACCAGTGATGGGCAGGCGCTGCGGTTGGTGGGGGAGAACGTGGGCTGGTTTGGCGCGCGGGGGACTTACGATTATGACACGTGGTTTTCCGCGATGGCGGCAGCCGGGGAGAATTACGCCCGTCTCTGGATGTGGCCCGGGGCTTTTGGCCTCGAAACGGACAGCAACTCGCTTTTGCACTACCGACTGGACCATGCCTGGCAGCTTGATTACGTCTTTGGACTGGCCGAGCAACTCGGGATTCGGCTGCTGCTTTGTCTGGATTACCACGGCATGTTTGAAGTGACGCCGGACTATTGGGGCGGCAACAATTACTGGCCGAGCAACCCCTACAACGTTACCAACGGCGGCCCATGCCTGAGCCAAAATGCTTTTTTTACCAATGCCACCGCCAAAACGATTTACCAAAAGCGTCTTCGCTACCTGATAGGCCGTTACGGCTACAGCCCGAGCCTGGCAGGCTGGCAGTTTTTCAACGAGATCGACAATGTTTATGCCTATCTTAATCCGAGCGATGTGGCCGCCTGGCACGGCGTGATGGGCGGTTGGATGCACACCAACGATCCCTTCAGCCACCTGGTCACTACCAGCCTGACCGGCAGCAGCGATCGCCCGGAAATCTGGACTGTGCCCGCACTGGATTTCGCCACGTATCATTCCTATTCGGAAACGGGACCGGCCACTCGCCTCAGCGTGGTCGCGCAATCGTTCCTCCAGCGCTACGGCAAACCGGTGCTGATCGATGAGTTTGGAACTGATTGGCGCGGTTGGAATCGGGCCAATGATCCTTCCTTGCGCGGCTTTCGCCAGGGACTCTGGGGCGGGGCGCTGGGCGGCTCGATGGGCACCGCGATGTCTTGGTGGTGGGAAAACATACAGAGCGAGAACGTCTATCCGGTTTATACGGCGCTCGGGACGATTCTGAACCGAACCGGTTGGGGCCGGGGCGTCTGGACAAATGTCAGCTTTCAAACTTCGGGGGCGCCGCCGACGCTGGTCGGGGATGCGCTTTCCGGCGGCCAACCGTTCGATGTCAGGCTCAGTTTGAGTCCAACCTGGGGTGCCCTGCCTGTCGGCCAACTTGCGATCCCCAACTCGGGCGCCGCGAATTACTCCGCGGCTAACCTCAATTGTTTTTTTCATGGAACATCCCATGCCGATTTGCGCGCGCCTTTTCGGCTTAGCGCCTGGTTGACGAACAACGCTCGACTGGTGATGCACCTCAACTCGGTGTCCTGGGGCTCGATTCTGGTCGTGAAAGTGGACGGCGCGGAAACGTATCGCACCAACCTCGCCAACCTCGACGGGGGTTATGGCGTCAACAATGAATACAATCTGGATATACCGGTCAACTTGCGACCCGGCAAGCGGCTGATCGAAATCATCAACGCCGGGATGGATTGGTTTTATCTGGATTGGGTGCGACTGGAGCGGGTGCTGCCAGCAAATTACGCGGTCAACTGGCGGCCCTCGCCGGAAGCCATTGGTTTGCGCGGCGCGCACGAGTCGTTGCTTTACGTCGTTGCGCCCGGAGTTTCGTTCCCCGCCAGCGCCACGAACGTTTCCTTGCCGCTGCAGGCGGGGCAAAGCGTGACCCTAACCAATTGGCCCGCCGGCAGTTATTACGCTGAATGGTATGACCCGGCTCTGGCGTCGCGCGTCGGCTGCACGCAAGCAACTACGACCAATAACAGTCTCAACCTGCCGCTGCCGGCTTTCAGTGAGGACCTCGCCGGCATCGTGTATCCTCCGTCGCGGCTGACTGCGGTGGCAAACCCAGCCGACGGTTTGCTGGTCCGACTCGATTCGGAAACCGGTGGGCTATATTTCATCGAGCAATCGCTGGACCTGTCCAATTGGAACACCTTGCTGGCCATCACGAATGTCCAGGGAAGCACCAACCTGGCGATTGGGGCAGCGGCGACCAATGCCGACACATTTTTCCGAGCCAGGCAGAATCGCTGACCCTGGGCGGGCGGCCCCGGAAAAAACACGCCGTTTGGGGATTGCACTCGATTCGCTTTTCAGGTAAACTAGCTGCCTCGTTGACCAACAACACAAACAAACGCACTATGAAACGGCAACAACCTCTGCACACGTGCCTCTCTTCGGCTCTGCTCGGTCTGGTCTTGGCGGGATCGACAATGAGCAGCCAAGCTGGAACGACTAACTACATCGTGGATCAGTTCGACGCCGACACCACTGCGACATATCGGCTCTGGTGGGGGAATAACCCTCCCGTATTGAGTTGGGATACCAGCGTTAATGCGACCACCAGCATGGCTCCAAACAACCCCGGTTCAGGCTCACTCAAATTCGTGGTGGATTGGTCGTCTGTGCAAGACCAGTATTTCCTCATTCACGGTTTCGATGGCACCCAGTACGGCAACACCTTTATTGATTTGCGCAGCTATACCAATCTGTCCTTCGACATCCTGATCGATCCCTCCTCGGGCAAGACTGCCAATGGCACCAGCTACGGCTTTATGGAGATCGATTACCTGCCGTACCAGGTTCCTTACCCGCCTGTTGTGCTCTCGCCGGCCGGCATAACGCTGCCGATCACCAACAATTGGATTCACGTTAGTCTGCCCATCAGTTCGACGGCGACGGGGATCGGCACAATCTCTGGCATCGGTTTTAAGATGCAGGCATGGGGGCTCAGTTCGGTTCTCACCGGTGTGCAAACCTATTGGCTGGACAACGTCATCTTTGGCGCGAACACCAACGTCATTATGCGTCCGACGATCTCATTGGCCCCCGTGAAAACACCGCCCGGGTTGACCATCGTCGCCAGCGGTGGCGGCAATGACTATAAGCGCGGCATGATCGCCACCCTGGACCCGGTTTATAGCACCCCATACTATTCCTGGGTTGGCGCGGGCGACGTGCCGGTGACCTACTCGATCACCATCACCAATTATCCTGACGCGACTCACAGCGCCTTTCAGTCGGAAATCTTTCTGGTGCCCAATGGCGGTTACAATGACAGCTCGATTGATTACAGCGCCGCAAGCGTCGTGTTTCTGGACATTCAAAATCACGCGGACGGGACGGCTTCGGGAACATTCCGCTACAAGACCAATACTCCCTGGGCCAACGCGATGTTTTATGGCAGCGGGGCGCTGGCGAGTCTGATTTGCAGCAACGGCGCGTTGGGGACTTGGAGCATGACCTTTCTGAACGACACGAATGTCACGCTCATGGCTCCCGGCGGCGGGCACACGAACTTCTTCCTGCCGGACGCGGCGACGATCCAGACGCTCTTCGCCAACCCTCTGACGGCTTATTTCGGCAACCAACAGAACGGGGCTGGCAATGCCGGGCAGTCTTCCACTTATAGTCGTGTAAGAATCGCTGGCGTGACGCTCTCGCCCGAGATCGACGAGACCTTCCCCGGACCCGTGCTGAACCCGGACCCGGGAAGCGCTAAATGGCAAGTGGTGTGCGACGTCCCCAGCGACGTTTTTGTGATGTTGCCTGAGGACAAGTATTGGGTGCGCTGGACGGTGCCGGATACGGGCTTCAGTCTTCAATCTTGCGCAACTCTTGTCGGCGGCTCCTGGGCTGACCCGGGCCTGACCAACATTGTGATTACAAGCTCTGACAAACGAGTGCTGGTTCCTGCCAGCAGTCTGCCCTCCGCCAGCGCGGGATTCTTCCGCCTCGCGCGACCGCTGAGTCCATAAGCCAGCAGCCTGTTCGTGCCGTTTGCACCGATAAGTGGGATGGCGAGTGCCTCTCGCCCAACCTCTTTGTCGGTGAAAACATTTCCGTGAGCCGCCTGGCGGTTGTCCCCCTGGCCGACCACTGGGATCTCTTTCGGCAGTATGTCCAAAAGCCCCCGGAGCGCTGGCTTGAGCGCATTGCCCAAATCAACGTCGGGCGACTGCAGAACATCGGCCGCTCGCAAAACCCCGCCGTCGCGTTGACGGTGGAGCCGAAGCCGGTGGACTGGAACATGGGCCACGCTGAAATTCCGCAGAAGATTACCCGCGGACTAGCCAGCAAGATTCTCCCAGAGCTTACGCTTCACCGCCCGCGCACTCGCGACCGGGAATGACACCTTCGTCGCCGGTGTTGCCACCCCCCATGCCGACGAACCAGTTTCCGAAGAAAACTACCTTTAAGCCCCCCCGGGCGGCGATGAGGGCCAACGTGAAAGGGAAAGGCAAATGCCAGCGCGGGCTGTCAAATCTCAGCGCGTTCTGGCCGGATTAATCCTGCGTCAATCTGCCTGGCTCGCGGACGCCTTGGCCTGCTCGCTTGGTTAAAGCATCGCCCAGTTCCTGGCGTGCGTGCTCAGCTTCGTTCTCCAGACTCTTGACGACCTCGGGATGTTGCCCAGCCACGTCGGTGGTCTCAGCGATGTCATTCACGAGATCATAAAGCTCCGCCCGCTCAAGCTGCCGCTGCTCATAAGGTGCAGGCGTGCCACCCTGTCCCCCAGGTCGTCCCCCCAAAGTGCGGTAGGTGTGCGGCAGTTGCAGCTTCCAGCGGCCATCCCCGCTGACGACCGCCTGGAGTTGGTTGGCTTCGTAATAAAACCAGTAGGCGGTGTGCGGGTTCTTCGCGCTGCGTTTGCCCGAGATAATGGGCCAGACATCCAGTCCGTCGATGGGGTGTTTGGGCAGGTCAGCGTGAATGAGATTGGCGATGGTCGGGAACAGGTCAATGGTCATTAGCATCTGGCGGCTCTCGGTGCCGGCGGGGATTTTGCCGGGCCAGCGCATGACGCACGGTTCACGCGTCCCGCCTTCCCAGCAGGTGCCTTTGCCTTCGCGCAAGGGATAAGCCGAGCCGGCGTGATCACCGTAGCTCAGCCACGGGCCGTTGTCCGAGGTGAAGATCACCCAGGTCTTCTTCTCGAGTCCTGTCCGCTTCAGCGCGGCCATGACCTGGCCGACCGACCAGTCGATTTCCTCGATCACGTCACCATAAAGCCCGCGCTCAGTCTTGCCGCGGAACTTGTCGCTCACATGCAACGGGACGTGGGGCATATTGTGCGCGAGGTAAAGAAAGAACGGACGGTCCTTGTGCTCCTCGATGAACTTCACCGCCCGTTGCGCATACCACGTTGTGAGCTGGTTCTGGTCTTCATGGGTAACCTGCGGGATGACGACTTTGTCGCCCTCGAACATGATCAAGTCCGGGTAGCCGCGCTTCCGCTTTTCGTCGTTGAGGGGCATTTTGACCAGGTCCGGGTGCAGTGGCCACATGTCGTTCGAGTAGGGCAGGCCGAAGTATTCATCGAACCCGTGATGGAGCGGGAGGAACTGCGGGGCGTCGCCGAGATGCCACTTGCCGAAGATGGCCGTGGCGTAGCCGCGTTGCTTGACCAGTTCGGCCAGGGTCATTTCCTGGCTGCTGATGCCGACCTTTGAGCGCGGCCCCAGGGCGCCGTGAATGCCGATGCGGTTCGGATAACAGCCCGTCAGCAGGCCCGCGCGCGAGGCTGAGCAAACGGGCTGAGCGACGTGGAAGTTGCGGAAGATACAGCCTTCGGCAGCCAGACGGTCGAGGTTCGGTGTGCGAAATCCTTTGGCGCCAAACACCCCGACATCCGCATAGCCCTGGTCGTCGGTGAAGATAATGACAATGTTCGGGAGCCGGCTGGTTTGCGCCGCGCGAGCGACGGAAACGAGACTGTTGGCGAGGCAGGTGAACAGCGCGAGGCGGGTGAGAATACCCCGACACAATCGGCACACGGCAATACCTTTCATCCGCGCAAGTCTATTGGACACCACCGGGCATTTAAAGGACTGAATGCACGCCTCCGCCAGAGCGTGCGCATTGTGGATTCTGGTCTGAGCAGAATTCTGACCCGAGGTTCAAAGGCAGGACTGTTGACATGACCTCGGCTATGGAGGGCTGGGTGCCGAGGTCAATACCCGCACTCTCATTCGAACTTGCAGCGAAGCGCCTTCTTGGCCTTTTCCCAGTCCATTACCTGCTCCTTGCCTTCTGCGAGACGCCGCTCGGTTTCGGCCAACTCCTTGGCGTGCCAGGCCGGCGATTCAAACTCGGCGTCCGGGGGGCTCAACTCCTCCCAAAGCGTCTCCATCAGCTTCAGTTTCTCGCTTCGAGGCAATTGATGGACGCTGCTGGCACTTGCCGTTCCCGGTCCGGCGGTGAGGAAAACCTTCAATCCGATTGCATAAGTGTTTGATCGTTTGGCTGGTCTCGGTAGAATTGTCACTCAATGTCGGCAATCAACCAAAGCCCTGAATATGCACGCTGCACTCGCAACTGAACCCCAAACCAGCACTACCCGCGGGGGAGGCGGTGGAATCCTCTTGATCAGCGCCATCGTAGCGGCGTTGGGATCGCTGCTCTTTGGCTTCGACACCGCCGTAATTTCCGGGACCACGGAGGCCCTGCGCCAGGTGTTTACCCTCAGCGACAATCTCCTCGGCTTTACGGTATCCAGCGCGCTGATCGGAACCATGTTCGGGTCGTTGCTGGTCGGCCGGCCGGCGGACTGGTACGGTCGGCGGCCGGTGCTGGCGATGCTGGCGGTGCTGTTCGTCATCTCGGCGCTGGGCTGCGCCCTGGCGTGGAACTGGTATGCCCTCCTCTTCTTCCGCTGGCTGGGCGGCGTCGCCGTCGGCGGGGCGTCCGTTGTCTGCCCCATGTATATCACCGAAATCGCTCCGGCCAGGCGACGCGGTCTGCTGGTCGCGGTCAGCCAGTTGAACATCGTGGTGGGGGTTTTGGCAGCCTATCTTTCCAATTACCTTGTCAGCCGCGTTATGGGCGCGGACCATCCAACCACATGGCGATGGATGTTTGGGATCATGACCGCCCCCGCGGTGGCATTCCTGCTCACGGTGCTGATGATTCCCGAAAGCCCGCGCTGGCTCGTCAAGAAAGGCCGCCGCCAACAGGCCGAAGCCGTGCTGGCCCGATTCGGCCATGAAAGTCCTGGCCAGGAGGCGGGCGAAATCCAGGAATCTCTGAAGGCCGAGATGAGCGGCGCGCACCAGCGGCTCTTCCAGCGCAAGTATCTCAAACCCCTGTTGCTGGCGTGCATGATCGGCGCCTTCAACCAACTCGACGGCATCAACGCGGTGATCTACTACACCGCAGACATTTTTCGGATGGCCGGCGCGTCAAAGGCTGATTCCTTAATGCAGTCAGTGATTATTGGCGTCATTAACCTGGCAATAACCATCATCGCAATGGCCCTCATTGACCGCGTGGGGCGCAAGGCCCTGCTCCTGATCGGGTCCATCACCTTCGTCATGTCCCACGTGCTGGCGGCTTGGGTATTCGCCACCCACGCTCAGGGCTGGATTGTGATGGCCGCCATGATCGGAATCGTGGGGTCGCACGCCTATTCGCAGGGCGCGGTAGTTTGGGTGGTCATCAACGAACTGCTGCCCAACGCGGTGCGCGCCTCAGGCTCGGCGGTTGCCTGTTTCGTAATCTGGGTGCTTTGTGCCGGCGTCAGTTGGTCGTTCCCGGTGGTGGCGGCCAAGTCCGGAGCCTACGCGTTCGGTTTTTTCGCTGCGATGATGGTGCTACAATTCGTGGTCGTGTCGAAATTCCTGCCGGAAACCAAAGGCATCTCGCTGGAAGAACTCCAAAAGCGCCTGGGCGTGGTGGACTGATCCCGGCTCTCAACCCTCCGGCACTCCCAAACTCCATGAGCGCATTCGCAAGGAGTTTGTCAATTGTGGTCCATGCCGCGCACAATGCGAGTGGAGTATGCGGACCCCATTTGCCACGTCATGAACCGGGGAGACCGGCGTGAGGATATGAAAGACTTTCCCGACACCAAGGTTCTCATTCTCTCGGCGCACAGTGACGAGGCTTATGTGGAGCAAGTGTCCATGTTGGGCGCAGCGGGTTTTCTGCTCAAGCAAACGTCCGCCCATGTTTTGGCCACGGCGATTAGAGAGGCGCACAAAGGAAACACATTCCCCCCCCCCCGCCACCACCAAGCGCGTTCATGATCGCGGCCGGAGCCGGGGGAACGGAGCAGGGAACGGGAAGAGGAGCACCAACTGCCTGAGTTCGCGTGAGGTGGAAGTGCTCCAATTGATTGCCGAAGGCAAGCCGAACAAACAAGTTGCCGCGGAACTGAGCGTGAGCTTCAAGACGGTGGACAAACACCGACAGCATCTCATGGCGAAGTTGAACATTCATGACATTGCCGGTCTCACCCGTTACGCCATCAATACGGGAGTCATCGAGAGCAGGGTTCAGGTAACCATCCTTTAGTCCCGACACGCGGTTGGGATTTTCTCCGTCGCTCCCCGTCCAGTTCCCGGGCATCCCAACAGGCGGGTTAAACGTGTGGCTTTCCGGATGGGGGAAACACCCCACGGGTTATCCCTCCGTAGCGCGCACGGGATGGTTTGGGTTAGCTTTCAGGCCGTGAGAAATAACCGCATCCTGCAAAGGGGAGAGCCAACCGGCGCACAAGCTGTATGCCAGACCCGTCAGACCTGCATTATGGTGCTTGCTGACAAGAGGGATCTCCGGCAAGCGAGCATCGAAATCCCGATTCGCCAGGCACCTGGATTGTTGGTGAGGCATATAACTGACATTTTGGCGATAAATTGGAGCCAAAACTCGTCACAGATAGCCCAACTTCTCAGCCTTCAGTTGAACCGCTATGTGTTCCGGGCTTATTTGTAGGGCGTTATTAAGAGATTGCGCGCCTCTTGGCGATAGTCCAGTTCCAGCCACAGGCTCTTGCGCAGTTCCTCGAGCATCTTGCCGAACTCATAGCGCCTGCCCCACTGCGTGTGCTTATCCAAAAACCCAGCAATCTCTTCCAGCACCGCCATGTCTTCGGCGATGATTTCACGAATTCCCGGCCGCTGCACTTTCACCACCACCACCCGGCCGTCGTGCATTGCCGCGCGATGAACCTGACCCAACGACGCGGTCGCCAGAGGCTTTGTTTCAAATTCTGAAAACGCTTTCGAGATCCGCACCCCCAACTCGGCAGACACGATTGCCTTCACCTGTTCAAAGGGAAATGGATCGATCTTGTCCTGCAATCGCGTCAGCGCATGGATGTAAGCGGGAGGAAGAAAATCCGCTCGCGTGGACAGAAGTTGACCGAGCTTGATAAAGGCCGGTCCCATTTTCTCCAAGTCTTGCGCCAGTTCGTCTGCCTTTGACTGGCCTGCCGTTGTTTGCGCCGATGCTTCTGGATCCAACGCGTCTTGCAGCCCGCAATGTTTGACAACGTCCGACCGTCCATGCTTGATCAAAAGCAGGGCAATGTCTTTGTATCGCTTTAGATGTTTTGGATTCAGAGAAACACGCATATACTGCTCATTGTTGGCGCCACGCTTAATGGCTTCTTTGGCGAAGCTCATCTGCCGAGCATGTTGGCTATGACGAAGATGACGACGGCTCCAAAAAGGCCTGCACCTTCCAAAAGATACATCAACGAGTAACCGGCGGCGGCAAACATGGGCAGTGTTATCAATGCAACCATATCGGAATTTGCCATTTGCGTTGCGATTCACTGCCAATGTGAGGGCATTAATGCTAAGCGACTTCGACTCCACTCACGCGACCCGCCTGGGATTGACAACCAGCAACACAATCCCACCGACGAGCGCGAGGGCTCCGACCACTGGCGGAATGAAGTGACTTTCTGTGGTCTCAACGTGGATTCCAAGGAAGTTGACAGGTTTTCCCGGGGTCGTGAAGGTGATGCCTGAGTAAGCCAGCACCACGATTACTAAAGTGACCAGGCTTTGACTTTTTGATGCTCAAAAAGCTGGAACCCATGATTCAACTGA
>JBAXTC010000225.1:0-10217 GCA_037130375.1 Verrucomicrobiota bacterium
AACCTTCTGATCCGAAGTCAGAAGCTCTATCCAATTGAGCTACGGACGCGTTGAACAAACTCGGTTTTTACGGGTAGTTTCGGGTGCATTTCCCCTGCGTCACATCCTGCGGGCACCTGATCAACCAGGATGCTCGTGTGAAAACGGGGACTCGATTCACTCGTCAAAATCGCCATAAAACAATGGAAGCATTATTGCACAAACTCAGCAACATCCGCAAGGAAATCACGATTCAAAGGCTCGCAGCGGGCCAGATCTCACGATTTGGCGCGAATGCTTTCCCACCTCAGTCTTGCAGAAGCTGTTGGACGAGGTTGAACTGACGGTCGTAGATGTTCACGCGTAGCAACAGATGGCCCGGAAGGGAGTGCGTGGCACAACCCAGGCACGGATCGTAGGCGCGGAAAGCCATCTCGATTTTGTTGAGCAGGCCCTCGGTGACCTTGCCCCCCTTGATCAGGCCCTTGGCAGCGCGCTCGACGCTCATGGCGATGCGAGCGGCATTGTTGCCGGTGGCCACCACCATGTTGGCCATTTTGATCAGGCCCCGCTCGTCGGTTTCGTAATGGTGAAAGAGGGTTCCGCGCGGGGCTTCGACTACCCCCATGCCGACGCTCGGCACGCTGGTCGGGACGCGCCGCACATCCGGGCTGGTGATCTCAGGGTCGTTGATAAGTTGTTCCATGCGCTCCGCCGCATAGACCATCTCGATTACGCGCGCCCAGTGGTTGGCCAACGTGTGATGCACGGGTTTGCCGCCCAGGGTCTTATAGAATTCCTCGTACGCGGCCTGGGCCTTGGGCGTGGCCATACCGTCGGCGACATTCAACCGCGCCAGCGGGGCCACGGAGTAAATGCTCGTGTCCGGTCCTTCCTCAAAGCCTTTCCAGCCGCGTTGCTTCAGGAAGGTGAATTTCATATAGCTCCACGGCTCGACATGTTCCGCCACGAAATCACGGTATTGCTGCGCGTTAAACCTGCAAACTTCTTTGCCGTTGCAGTCCACGACCCGCAGCTTGCCATCGTAGAAATTCACCTTGTTCTGCTCGTCCACCATCCCCATGTAACAGGTCTTGTGGGTGAAGGCATCGCTGGTGATCATCCTCACGTACTCCGGGTTGGCGAGGACGATCTGCTTGAACACGTCGAGCGTCCACATCGCAAACTCGAGGCCGTCCTGGGCGAGTTGTTTGAACTTCGGCAGGTCTTCCGGCTTGAGCGCCTTGCTGACGCCGCCGGGCAGGCCGAGCACCGGATGCACGACTTTGCCGCCAAAGTAGGCGATTAACTCGCGCAACCGCCTGCGGCTGCTGATGACCTTCTTGCCCGCCTCGATGCCGACCTTGCCAATGACGCCCACGATGTTGCGCAGTTCGGGCGGGGCTTCAGGCCCGACGATGAAGTCGGGGCCGCCCAAGACGAAGAAATGGAGGGCATGGTCCTCCAGCATGAAGGTGTTATAGACCAGCTCGCGAATCTTGCGGCCGGCCGACGTGGGTTGGACTTTGTAGAGGTCGTCCAGCGCCTTGGTGGAAGCCATGTGGTGGGCAGTTGGGCAAACGCCGCAGATGCGGCTGGTGATTTGCGGCATGTCTTCGGAGGGGCGGCCGATGGAGAACACCTCGAACCCGCGCAGCTCGGGCACCTGCAGGTAGGCCCGCTCCACGTCGCCCTTATCATCCAGAAAGATGTCGATCTTGCCGTGACCTTCCAGCCGGGTAATGGGATTGATGGTGACGTTGCGGCGCGCGCCCCGGTAAGCCGCGTTGGCGCGGAGGTTGCCTTGATCGAATGCTTGTTGGGTGGCAGAATCCATAGGCTCTCTTCTCACTTTCCGTTCGCCGACAAATCGACTCTTCGACGCAGCAGACTTTTCGGCAGTCCATACCGGTAGAAGGTGCCGATCGGGTCCGGGATGCCTTCGAGCATCTTGTCGATGTCGCCCTCTTCCTTCGGCGCCATATTGGCGCAGATCGAGGACATGATCTTGAGGCCCTGGTCGCGGACCCGCGAGGTCGGCCCAAAGCAGCCGGTGCAAGGCATGTTGCCTGTTGTACACTGTGAGCCGCAGCCGCTGCGGGTGGCTGGTCCCATGCAGACCACACCCTGCGCCAGGAAGCAAAGTTCCGGATCGGCGAGCAATTGATGCGGGCGTTTGAATTCGGTGAAGCTGACGTTCGTGGGCTTGGTTTTCTTGCGCGAGCACTCATCGCACAGGGCGATGTCGGGCGCGAGCACCGAGCCTTTGGGCGGCAGCTTGCCTTCCAGCAACGCCGTGATGGCGGTTTTCGTAAGGTTGGGTGTGGGGGGACAGCCCGGCACATAGAAGTCCACATCAACCACCTGGTCGAGGGCGCGGACAACGTTGTGGAGCTCGGGCAGCGAGACCTCGCGATTGGACTCGGTAAACTTTAGCTGCGGCCGGGTTTTCTGCTCATTGACGAGCGTGGGCGCTTCCTCGTAATTGAACTTCAGGATTTGCTCGCGCGGAAACTGGTTGGCCAACCCGGGAATTCCGCCGCTGACGGCGCATGAGCCGTAGGCGATCAGGAATTGGCTCTTACGGCGCAGCAGATGGGCCATCTCCTCCTGCTCGGTCGAGCGGATGGCGCCGTTGAGCAGAGTTGCGGTGATGGACTTGTCCGGCATCGCCTCGAGGTCTTTGTATTTGAAGTCCATGGCCACGGGCCAGAGGACAATGTCCACCTTCTCGACGACCCCGAGGATGTCTTCGGCCAGATCGACGACGGTTTCTTCACAGCCTCCGCACGAGGCGCACCAGTAAAACGCTACTTTGGGCTTAGGCATGAGCAGGCTCCATCTCTTGGGTTTGGGCGCCGCAGGCGCAGCCGGACTCGGCTTCTTGCGCCGCTACGCGCGCAGCGAAGCGCTCCATTTCCTTGTCCCATTCCTCAAATCTCTGCGGCATGCCCAGCGGGCCAAGTTTCTGAACCTGCCCGACCATTTCGTTGACCACCCGCTTGACCTTCTCGCCTTCGGCGGCGGAGATCCATTCCAGGCGCACGCGATGGTCTTCGATTCCCAGATCTTTCAGCATGCGCTTGAGCATTTGGAAGCGCCGGAGCATCTTGTAGTTGCCCTCGGCATAGTGGCAATCGCCGGGATGGCAGCCGCCGATGAGCACGCCATCGGCACCTCGAGCCAGCGCATCCAGGATGAACTGCGGATCGACGCGGCCGGAGCACATGATCCGAATGACGCGGATGTTGGCGGCATACTTGAGCCGCGAGACACCCGCGAGGTCGGCGGCGGTGTAGGTACACCAGTTGCAGAAAAACGCGACAATGCGCGGTTTCCATTCTTTAGTCATAAGCCAAAACTCCCTTGATTTCGCTAAATATCTCCTCGTCTTCAAACAGCCTCTGGCCGATGGAACCAGACGGGCAGGAAGCTACGCAGGTTCCGCAGCCTTTGCAGAGCGCTTCGTTGATGACCGCCTTCTCCTTCGCCTCGTCAAACGTGATGGCTGTGTAAGGGCAGAGCGGAATGCACGACTTGCAACCGGAGCACTCGTCTTCCAGCACGTAGGCCGTGTTCGGCTCCTGCTCGATGTAGCCCGTGTCGATCAGCACCAGCGCTTCGGCGGCGGCAGCGCCGGCCTGGGCCACAGTGTCGGGGATGTCCCGCGGACCCTGGCAGGCGCCCGCGAGATAAATGCCATCGGTAAACGTATTCACCGGCGCAAGTTTCGGGTGACGTTCCAGGAAGAATCCTTCCGAGCCGCAGCTCATGTTGAACATGCGCCGCACCGCCTGGGCGTCCGCCTGCGGCTCAAGCCCGGTGGACAACACCACCATATCGACGGGGATGCGGCGGACAAAACCAGCCAATGTGTCCTCGACCCGGATAACCAGCTTGCCTTCCTCATCCGGAGTCATGGCCCAGTCGGTGACCTCGCCCACACGCCCGCGAATGAACTGCACGCCCTCTTCCAGCAGCTTATCATAAAATTCCTCGTAGCCTTTGCCCGGGGTGCGCATGTCGATGTAGAAATTGTAGATCTCGGCGTCGGTGTGTTCCTTGAGCAGGTGCGCCAGCTTGAGGGAGTACATGCAGCACACGCGCGAGCACCAGCGATTGGTCTTCTTGTCGCGCGAACCGACGCAGTGGATAATGCCGATCGCTTTCGGATGTTTGCCGTCCCGCAGAATCACGTCGCCGCCCGTCGGACCGGAGGCGTTGACCAGGCGCTCGACTTCCAGCGCGGTATAAACATTCGGGAAGGTGCCGTAACCGTATTGCGGGATGCGCTTGGCGTCAAATGCTTGGAACCCGGTGGCGACGATAATCGTCCCAACCTTGATCTCCTTAATTTCCTCCTGCTGCTTGAAGTCGATGGCCTTCTTCTCGCCGCAAGCCTCGACGCAAGTCTTCTTGCACTTGTCGGTAAGAACACTGCGCTTGAAATTCAAGCAGACTTCCGGATCGATGAGCACGACCTGGGGGGTGGCTTGCGGAAACGGGATATAGACCGGCTTGCGTTTGCCGAGGCCCTCGTTGAACTCGTCCAGGAACTTCGCCTCCTTATAGACACAGTTCGAGATGCATTCCTGACAGCCGGTGCAGAGATCCTCGTTGATGTAGCGCGGATGACGTTTGACTGTGATCGTGAAGTTGCCGACGTAGCCGTCCACCTTGGTAACTTCCGAATAGCTCCAAAGGGTGATGTTCTCGTGCGAGCCCACCTCGGACATTTTCGGCGTCAAGATGCACGCCGCGCAGTCCAGCGTCGGGAAGGTCTTGTCGAACTTGGCCATGTGGCCGCCGATGGACGGCTCGCGTTCGACCAGGAAGACCTTCTTGCCGGCGTTGGCGAGGGTCATCGCCGCGTGGATGCCCGCAATGCCGCCACCCACCACCAGCACGTCCGGATGAATGGGGACTTTCTTCACTTCGAGCGACCGGTGATGCGCCACACGTTCGATCGCCGCGCGGGCCAGCGCCTTGGCCTTTTCGGTCGCTTCCTTCCGGTCGGTGTGTACCCACGAATCGTGCTCGCGGATATTGACCATGTGGAAGAAGAACGGGTTGAGCCCCCCGGCTTGGGTTGCGCCTCGGAACGTGTGCTCGTGCAGCAGCGGCGAGCAGGAGGCGACGACCACCCGGTTAAGCTTGAACTCCTGAATGTCCTTCTGAATCAATTCCTGCCCCGGGTCCGAGCACATGTACTTGTAGTCGCGCGAGAGGGCCACTCCCGGCAGCTTCTCGGCATACTTGGCGACCTCCGGACAATCCACCATGGCCGCGATGTTGTGGCCGCAGTGGCAGATGTAGAAGCCGATGCGAACTTCGCCGTTGTTGTTGTTCGTTTTCATGGCAAATCTCTTGAGGCCCGATCATGCAGCCACCGGCTTGAGGGATCCCGCCTGCACCGGGCGCCATTTGAATGGAATGGCGGCCCGATTCAACCCGAGCTTGCCATCGGGCAGCCCGAACGCCAGCCCCATCAGTTGCGTGAAATAGACCGTCGGTATCAACACGGGTCCGTACTGGGCGGTCACCGGCGCATGATAGGCATCGAGATTGAATTGGCACAGCGGGCATACCGTTGCGAGGCAATCAGCCCCGCGCTTCTTGGCTTCGTTGAGGAGGATATAAACCATGCGGATGCCCGCTTCGGGCACCGTGCCGGTCAGGCTGCCCCCGCAGCACTTGGTCTTGAGCGGGTAGCGCACCACGCTGGCCCCGAGCGCCTCGAGCAAGCGGTCCATTGTCGTGGGATTGTATTGGTCATCGAAGGTTGCATAGGGCCGGACAAGTTGGCAGCCGTAATAAGGCGCGATCTTCAAGCCTTTCAACGGCTTTGTCACTTTTTGCTTGATCGCTTCAAGGCCGACGTCGTTCAGCAAAACATCCAGCGGATGACGCACCGGAGTATCCCCGCTGTACCGCAGTCCTATCGCCCCCAGAGCGCGATCGATGGTTTCCTTCATCGCCGGGTAATCGTGAAAGTAATGCTTGGTCTTATTCAGCACCAGGTAGCAGGCGGCGCACGGTGCCAGGATTGGCTGGTTGCCTTGTTTCTCGGCCAGCGCCAGATTCCGAGCCGCCAGCACACACGCCTTGGCCTCGTCCACCGCCATGTAAGCGGTTGCGCCGCAGCAGTTCCAGTCATCAAGCTCTTGCAGTTCGACACCGAGGTGGTTCATGACCGGCAGCAGCGATTCCTCGTAGGCGCGGCCCAAACCCTTCAGGGAACAACCGGGGAAGTATGAGTATCTCATGCTCAGGATTCTTTCTTGGCATCCGTGGCGTCCAACATGCGGGCAATATCACCATGCTGCTTGATCTTCTCGGTGACCAGCGAGAAACGCCCGGTCCTCAGCAGGTCGATCCCCATTCGCCAATTGCTCATCGCCGCCAACGGGTTCGTCTTCAGGAACAGCTTCATTACGAGCAGCATTTCCGTGATGCGACCATGCTTCTTGACCATCTCGCTGAACTCGCGCGCCAGCACGGGAATCGGGAATCGCTTCGGATAAATCCCCGCCTTGATGGCGCGTTGCTTGAGTTCGTACATGATGTCGGTAATCCGAATCTCGCGCGGGCACTCCGTCGTGCAGGCATAGCAGGAGGCGCAAAGCCAGATGGTGTGACTCTCGAGGACTTCGTTCTTGAAATCGCCCCGGGTGAGCGCCATGACCTGGCGCGGTGTGTAATCCATGTAAATACTCAGCGGGCACACTCCCGAGCATGTGCCGCATTGGATGCAAGTCTCCAACTGCTCACATCCCGGCACACTCATCACCTCTTTGCCGAAGCCCTTGACCCGATCCGCATCATATTTGATCGTGCGTTGTATTTCCATCATAAGCTTCTCCGCCAGACTGGCTGCCCGCCCGACTTGGCCCCCAGACAGCCGACGACTATCCTTTGCGCCCAATGCTATTCCGTCGCGCACCGAGGACATTCCGTCACATCTTGTGTGTAATTAACGCGCATCCAAGCAACAACTCTCAACATGGTTTGCCAAACTCCAACCATATATTGTGCTTTAACAATTCACACATTTGAGGAAGATTAATGCATTGAATGCTCATAGATTCTACAATTCCCTCCTTAACGCAGCGCCTTCGCCTCAGCCCAGTTCGCGTGGTCCGAAGCGATGCCGTCACTCCCATGCCCGACCACCAGTTCGAGGGTTTTCACGCCTGAAAGATCGAGGTCCACCAGTTTCGCAGGGGTCTCCGTTTTCATCACGCCCGATTCCCACCGCTTCTGACCGTCCGCCCAAACTTCAAAAGTGATCGTCGCATGGCTTGCCCCATCAGCTCCCACCCAGCTCTGGAATCGGCGGTAGCGTCCGCCCACATCATAGACGATGCGCGAATCGGCGTGCGTCCCCAGACCGCGGCGAAAGTGCCGGCTGCCAATGGTCATCGGTTTCTCCCAAACGCTCTGGTTTCTTTGCAGCTTGCCCCAACCCTGGACGCAACTGACCGGCTCGATCGCATCCAGAAAGACGCCGTCGATCTTCTCCACCGGGCGCTGGCTCCGAACTAGCCGCGTCGCCGCCGTGGAATCAACCGGGCTGAGCAGCGGCTGGGCATCGAGGGAAATGGTCTCCGGCGCAGGCAACGCATTTGGATAAGAAGCCGCCGGCCCGCCCGGTTTGACAGCCCAAACCCATACCGAGAGCTTCGCCGGTGAATCTTCTCTGAGCAGCTTAAGAGCAATCCGATGGTGTCCGGCCGACACGGGGCCTTTGAGAAACAGCCAGTGTTCCTTTGCCGGCAGACCGGTAGCGGACCAGCCAGTCGCAGAAGAGCTTGCTGCCAAGGCCACCTCGTTGCCATCAACCAGCAGACTGCTCTCACCCGGTTCGACCACAGCCTGTCCGGCTTCGCTCAGGACGAGCAGCTCAGCCGCCGGCCCATCAACCGTAACCTCCGCGCTCAACTCCAGTTGCAGCGCCGTGGAGCCGGCCGGCACGGCGCTGGTCCAATCCAGTCCCAAAGCCTGCTCGGACCCTTCAAATTGCAGTCGGTGCAGTGCCCAGTTGGATTTCTCGACAACGACTTTCCGGCTCAGTGCGTCAGCAGCCTTCGGCAGGCCGCGAATGGGCTGCTTCTTCGCCAGCGAGAGCACCACTGTCTCGTAAGGCGCGAGCGGAATCTGCAACGTGTCGCCAAACCGCGCTCCGCTGGCATAAAGCCGCGGCTCGGGATAAAGGCTTACCACCGTAAGGTTCTTCGCATGCCGTTCGACACCGAGGGTTTCATCCAGCCGCAACGCCAACTTTTGTGGCATAATCCAGGGGTTGCGGAGGGCCACCAGTCCTTGCTGTCGTTTCCAATGTGCATAACCGTAAGGTTCGCGCGGCATCACTTCATCGTTTGAAAACTGCGGAATCTTCCCAACCTGCCAGGCTTTCGGCAAAATTGGAGTGGTCTCTTCGAGCATCGACGCGTTGCGCCGCGACCATCGCAGGAATTCGGCCAGTGCCTTCCATCGGGGCTCATCCAAATAAGCAGGATTCACATAGAGCGGCAGGAACGCGTGCCCGCGCAAGGCCGTCATCACCGCATCGTTCATGAACGGCTCCGGCGTCTGGTGAATAACACCCAGAACCTCCTGGGCCACAATCGGCACTGGCAGCCGCGCCGCTCCCTGCAAGTTATAGTAGTCCCGGCCGGTCGTGTAGCTCTCGCGATAGACTGGCGCCGGAACGCGTCCGCGCGGGGCATCGTCGCCAAAAGTCCCGATGACCGAATTCACATGGAACAGCCACCACGGACTCGGGTTCCAGCCGAAACAGGTGGATTCCAGCCAGACCTCCGGCTGCGCCTGGCGCACGGCGCTGAAGGCGGCGATGCCCCCGTCCGCCATCGCCTCCGCCGACAGCACGCCGGCCGCATGACCGTGGTTTGTCTCCGGGCACTCCAGGCAATAGCCGTCCAGCTTCACATGCCGGATGCCATAGCGCTGAACCAGATCGACCAACCGCGTGCGAAACGCACTCGCATACTTTTCTCCGCCCAGGCAACACATCTGCGTTTCCGGCCCGCTCCCAGGCTGCGGCCGAAACGTTTCCAAGTTGGTCCGCGCCCAGTCCGGGTTGAGGGCGTCGTGATAACAAGCCGTCGGTGAAATCCACAGCCCCAGGCTGGCACCCATTTCCCCGGCGGCACTTTGGATTCGCGAGAAGCCTTCCGGGAACAGATCCTTCTTTATTTCCCACACACTACGCGGTTCCGCCCAGCCCATGTCGATGCAGAAAGTATCGAAGGAAACGCCGTAGGGTTTGAACAGCTTCTGCTTAAACTGCTCCATCAGTCCGAGAATGTCGCTTTCCTTGTAGAATGGCGCTGGCGAGGTCCACCAACTATTGTAGTTCACATGCAGACCGCCGGGCTTGGGACGATGCGCCGCAATGTAACGCGCAAACTGCTTCCTCTCGGTCCCCGCAGGAGCGATGCCAAAGACAGCTTTCCGACTTTTATGCCACTCTCCATTCCGCAAGGTCAGTCCCGGACGGTGCGCCACGATGAGTCGGTCCCCATCAACCCGCGTGGCGGCCACGGGGAACTCAATGCCGGCAAAGAAGCCGCTCCAGAATGCTGGATAACTCTGCGCGCCGATGCCTTCGAGCCGCGGCTTGTCTCCCGGCAACTCAACCTGCTCCAACATCACCTCTTTGAGCAGAACGGGCGAAGGCGCTGCCAAAAGACGAAACTCCGCCCATTTCCGCAGCACGCACTCTTCCCCCGACCAATCCATTAGCAGCATCACCTCCAACTCTCCATTCGTCCCGCAAGCTTGCGCTGGATAGGACACTTCGATGTGTTCCCCGCGCGCAAGCCTGCCTTCGATTGCCGCCGGCAAAGTGCCTCCCACGATCGCCCCATCGAAAACAAATCGCGGACACTTCAGGGAAATGCGCAACTCACGGCTGCCACTATCGAGAAAAACCGACGTTTGGGTGAAGCGCGGAACGCTGGCCGCCACCAGTGGCATCCGCCCCGCTGGCACAGCCAACAGGCTCAGCAAACCGAGCGCGAGGCCAGAGCAATGGATTCTCATCCGTGTCATACAATATCGACAATGCTAGAACGAATTCTGCCACCCGTCGCGAACAAAATCCGGTTCAAACCTCCTGTCGGCTGTCGAACAGGAAACTCATTTTGACCGGGCGTGGGGCAGGTCTCCGACCTGCCGGTCCACGGAGTCTCCGACTCCGTGCCGGGCCAGAGCAA